>NZ_OZ007017.1:2227311-2545498 GCF_963931465.1 Erysipelatoclostridium sp. An173
TTTTTTCATTCCCAGAAAAATCACTTTATCCGATAAATTATTTTTTTCTACTAATGTTAATAACTTTTCTTTTTCTATACCATCACCTATAATAGTCCATAAAAAATCAATATTGTTATTTTTTAGTTCTTTTGCGGATAATACAACTCTATGTAATGCTTTTACAGGATCAAAGCGTGCAACAGTTATAATCTTTAATCCACTAAATGATTTAATTTTTTCTATATATTTATCATCAGTATCTTCACACGCTCTTTTTAAAACTAATTCTTTGTCTAAAATATTTTTTATTACAACTGCTTTATAAGAAAAATCAGGATGTAATTTACAAAAATCAATTTTACATGCTTCTGAAATTGTTACAATATAATCTATTTTTTCTATCCAATCTATTTCTAAAAATGGTGTATCAGTTATTTTGCTATATAAAGAATGCAACCAACACATTTTTATATCGGCATCAATTCTATATGCTATATATTTATCAGACCATCCTTCCATCCCACCTATTGCAATGTCAAATTTTTGATTTATCTTTCGAGAAAAGTATTTCGCTTGAATCTCACTAAATAGAGTGCTTGGAAATTTATTTTTTTTATTCTTTATTTGGTAGCTTAATCCTTTAAATAAATAACCTTTAAATATTGCTAATAATATTTTCTTTATATCATTAACTAAATTTTTTTTTGAAGCAGCTGGTTCTAATAAAGTTACATTTTCAGGAATATAATTAAATAATTCTCCATTATTTCTATATAAAATCAAATAAACGTCATATTTACTTCTATCAATTGCATTTATTAGCGAGAGTAAGCTTGTTGTACTCCCTCCAATTATCATTGAATAATATGCAAATAAAATCTTTTTCTTCATTAATCAATTCACCCATATTTATTTTAAATTTTTTGTATACTTTAGTTATTATTAATAACTTTTTTATTTTCATAAATTACTTAACCATTCCATAATTTTTTTTGTTTGTATAACATTATTTTTAGTATTTAAAACAAATTTCTGCGCCATTTTACCCTTTTTTCTTAATTCTTTATCTGTTAAATTTAAAACATATCTAAACATATTAGCTATTCCGTCGACATTTTCATTTTCTATTATATATTCATACTTTTTATATTCATCTGGTATTCCTGGTAAATCAGTTGCTAATAGAGGAGTACCTGATGCCATATATTCTAAATTCTTAGATGGAAAAGAATACTTTGTAAATTCCTCGTTTGATGGTCTAGGATTAATAAGTAATGTAGCTTTTTTTTGCTCTTTAACTATATATTCATTAGGTTTGGTTCCAAAATACTTAATATTAGAATTTTTCTGGCATAAATCTATTAATTCGTTTTTAAAATCTCCATCCCCATATATATGTAATTCTGAGTTCAATACCTTAGCTTTGATAAAACCTTTTACTAAATACTCAATCCCATATATTTTTGCTAACGTTCCAGTATACATACAAACTTTTTTTTCATATTTTTTATATTCAGTTTCACCAAGAATTGTATAATCAACACTACCTTCTATTACAATATATGGCTTATTTTTATGTGTAATATTATTCACAATATAATTATTCATTTCATCAGTGAGCAACACATAATTATCAAACATCGTAATTATCATATTATTAAATCTATTTTTTCCTTTATCAGATAAAAAATCTGGTAAATCTGTAATTATACCAATAGATTTAATTCTTAGAATTTTAGATGCAATTACTGCGCCTAATGAAACTGATTGATTCAAACAGTCTGCTATTAAAAATACATTATCTTTGCATTTTGCTAATTTGAACATTTCAATCATTGCAGTTAAAATTATAAAAATATTTTTTAAGATAGGTAAATTTATAACCGTTAAATAGTTATAAAAGATTGAACCTTCTTTTTCATAGCTCTTTTTTATAAACATTTTATTACAATTTTTTCTTGTAACAGGCAATGCACTTAAAATTTGGATATCACATTTATTAAATGCAAAACCATTACATAATAATTGATGGAACTTTTGAACTTGAAACCCTGCATATGTATTATTTTTAAATAGATCCTTGTTTTTTTGTTTTGAAATAAGACATGATGCATAGATTATTCTCAAAATAATCACTTCCTTTCTTTTTTATGCATAAAATGATTATTTACACCAAAACTACTATTCTATTGACATTATTCATATGTTTCGTTATCTTCTATCTTTTTAAAAAAATCAGCATGTATCGCACTCATATTTTCTAATGTATATTTATTGATTTTATTTAAGCAATTTTCCATAATAATCTTTCTTTTTTTATTCGATAAAGAAAAAAATAAATTCGTTTTTTCTAGCAATATTTCTTCACTTTCAATATCAATTATATAACCATTTTTCCCGTTCTCTATTAATTCTAATCCTGCAATACATTTATTTGTTGTTATCACCGGTAATCCTTGTGACATAGCTTCATTAATAACTAATCCCCAAATATCTTCCCTTGTAGGTAAAACAAAAAGATCAGCGCTTCTATACCAACTTAATATCGATTCTTTATCTTGAAAATCTACAAAATATAAATTATTCATTTTATATTTTTCTTTTAATTTTAGATATTCATTTGTTGGTTTGCCACCAATAATATATATTCCAATAGATTTATCTAAATCCTTATACGCTTCAATCATCCAATCAAAGCCTTTTCTATAAATGAATTGACCAATTGATAAAATCACTTTTTCTTCTTTTACTTTATTTTTAATTTTATTTTTTTCTTTTTCTATATATGAAATGGGCTGATTTAATATTTCATTTTTATAAATAGAAGTAAATGGATATTTATATATTCTTTCTTTTTCTGCACCATAGTAAACAAGATATTTATTAGTTTCATTTCCTGAACTTAACCAGTATTTTGCTGAAGAAATAAAAAATGTTTTAACAATTTTTTTTAATTTTTTTTCATCATAATTAATAAATCCACCATCAGCATTTAATATGTATGGTATATTATGCATTCTCATATAAACGCTAGCAATCATTGCAGTTAAAGAACTATATCCTCCCAAAATAATAATATCAAAATCTTTTCTCAAATATTTTATGATGTCAAAAGATGCAGATGCTTCATTACCTATACTCTTAGATTTAAGAAAAATACCATTAAAATTAAATTCATTGTTATACCATTCGTCATTTCTGTCATCTGCCTTTTTTCTTTCAAATAATACTGTTAAATCACAATATCTATTCAATTCATTAAAAAAATTAACACGATATGGTGACGCTAAATTAGTAATATATAATACTTTCATAGTCATTATTCCTTCATTAATTTTAAATAAGTATCATTTATAAATTTCATTTTTATACATTTTTGTTTAATATCAGCTTTATTAATATTCAAAATTTTTATAACACTTTCGTCAACAGATTTACTAAATATTGTCGTTGATTCATCAGCAAAAGCACTTTCCGGGCTACCACCTGTATCAAATGTTATTACTGGTGTTCCACATGCTATTGCTTCTAAATTTACAGTTGGATAATTATCTTCTAATGTCGGATTAAAAAGAACTTCAGCTGCACTATACCATTTGACTAACTCCTGTACATTTTCTGTTCTAGTAATTCCAATGATATTATCAGATACTTTTTTTTGCTGTTTTTTATTAAGTCCAATTAAAACAATTTGATAATTACTATCCAATCTTTTTGATAGTTTAATAAATATATCTAAACCTTTTCTTTTATCCCAAACTGAAGCCACGCCTAATATTATTTTTTTATTTTTAATACTATATTTTTCTTTAATATTTGATTTAGTATACTTAAATATCTTTGTATCTACACCATTATTGATTACTTCTATTTGGTACGATTTTAAGTACGATTTTTCTACTTCATTCTTAAGCCATTCACTTGGTGTTACTAAAATCATATTTTCGACATTATTAAATATCTCTTTTTTTCTATTGAAATTTTTCTCGACTTTAGAAAATATTGCTTTTGGGTATTCATTTTTATTCGGACAATTGCTATTACAACATCTTTGCCATTTATTACATTTTGCATAAGTATAATAAGCACAATGACCTGTAAAAGCCCAACAATCATGTAATGTCCATATCTTCTTTATCTCTGGATGTGCTCTTAAATATTTAAACAATATTTCAATATTTACATAATATCCATGGATATTATGTAAATGAATGATATCTGGCTTAAATTCATCTATTTTTTTTATAAATTCTTTCGTTGCTTGTTTACTACCAAAGCCACTTGCATCAAATAATCTAGCTTTTAAAACATGTAAATAAATATCTAATTTATTTCCTATTTTAATTGTTTTAGACCCTTTTGGTGCTTCTCCTCTTCCATATGCAATACAACATTCATGCCCTGCTTCAACAGCTACTTTGTAAAGATTTTTACAAATTGATCCTGTTGATCCATTACAGACCGAATTAATAAATAATATCCTAGACATTATTTATTCTCCCATTTCTTCAATTCATCTCTTACTAACTTGACTTCCATTAATTTTTCTTTTACTTCTTCTAAGGACATTAGTCTAGTGTTATTTGAATTAAACTGTGTTAATGTATTTTTTCCCATTCCTTCAAAGAAATACTTATCATAGTTTAAATCTCTTTTATCAGCCGGTACTCGATAAAAATCACCCATATCAATTGCGTTAGCACATTCTTCATCAGTAAGTAGTGTTTCATACATCTTTTCTCCATGTCTAATTCCTATTACTTTGATTTCATTATCAGCATGGAATAATTCTTTTACTGCCTTAGCTAATACTTCAATTGTACAAGCAGGTGCTTTTTGAACAAAAATATCGCCACTTTCTCCATTTTCAAATGCAAATAACACTAGATCTACTGCTTCTTCTAGTGTCATGACAAACCTTGTCATCGTTGGATCTGTTACTGTTAAATCATTTCCTTCTTTTATTTGATTAATAAAAAGAGGTACCACACTACCTCTTGATGCTAATACATTTCCATATCTTGTACACATGATTGCTGTTTTATCTGGATCTACTGTTCTAGATTTAGCTACGATTACTTTTTCCATCATTGCTTTGCTCGTACCCATTGCATTAACTGGATAAGCAGCTTTATCTGTTGATAGACATACTACTCTTTTGACTCCACATTCAATTGCTGCAGTTAAGACATTTTCAGTTCCCAAGACATTTGTCTTAACAGCTTCAATTGGAAAGAACTCACAAGATGGTACCTGTTTTAAAGCTGCAGCATGATAGACATAATCAACACCATACATTGCATTTTTGATACTGTTTATATCACGGACATCGCCGATATAAAACTTAAGTTTATGAAAAACATCAGGATATTTAGCCTGATATTCATGTCTCATATTATCCTGTTTTAATTCATCTCTAGAAAACACTCTGATTTCTTTGATATCAGTTTCTAAAAATCTGTTTAATACTGCATTACCAAAGGAACCAGTCCCTCCTGTAATTAATAATGTTTTATCTTTAAATTGACTCATACAAGTTCCTCCATACATTTTTCTAACTTTGATATCAGTTTATTTTTATTAAAATTACTTTTTCCATAACAGTATGATCTTTCTTTATACTCGTTCAACAGATCATTTGGTAATTCAATAAACTGATTGCACACCTTTACTAGTCCATCTACTGAAATATCCTCACTTACTATTCCGGCCTTTGATTCTTCAATTATTCTTTTCCCTTCTCCACTAACACAACCTAATATTGGTACACCACATGCTAAATATGTTTGTAATTTTGCAGGAATTGTCATTTCAAAAACCGGATTTGGTTTAAGTATCAAAAGTGCTGCATCTGCACCTTTTAAATATTTAGGTATTTCTTTTTCGGGATGAAACCCATGAAACTTTACTCTATCATTGATTTCATATTCATTTACCAGTTTTTCTAATTTTTCTTTACTTCTTCCTTCACCAACAAAATGCCAGCATATTTTTTTATTTTTTAATACTTTTGCAGCTTCAATTGCTAAATCGATTCCTTGAGCTTCACCTATATTGCCGGTAAATACGATATTGAAATAATCCTTATTATATATGGATACTTCTTCATCTGTTTTATTTACTGTTGAATACTGAGGCCAGTATCTTACCTTGTCTTTATCTTTAATTCTTTCTTGTATCTTTGATACAAAGCTAGGACTTGCAGTTAAAATAAGATCGCAATGTCTATAAATATAATTTACCATCTTATTGACTAATCCAATTATTATTGAGTTAGTCATTCCAGTTACTGCAACAATGTTTTCTGGCCATAGATCCTGAATGTTTATAATAATAGGTATATTCTTTTTCTTTTTTAATTTGATTGCTGGTAAAGCTACGGTTATCGGTGATACTTCAAAAACATAAATCAAATCAAAATCTCTATTTTGAAGTTTTTTTAATTTCTTATTTGCTTCAATTACAAAACTAACATAATTTCTAATTAGATTAACTGAGCCTGTTTTCCTTGGTCTAAGCTTACAGCGATAAACTGGTATATCATTCCATACCTCATCACAGTTTTTTGTATCATCATAACCTTCAAAATATTCTCCCTTAGGATAATTGGGCAATCCTGTTAATACAGTAATTTCATGACCTCTTTTTTTCAATTCTAAAGCAAGATCATTGATTCTAAAATTTTCAGGATAAAAATACTGACTGACAATTAATATTTTCATATTAACTGCTCACCTCTGTCTTTTCTATCGATTCCCTTAGATTATAACGGCAATAGTTTTCACTATATTGACTCATCGATTTTTCATATACCAGATTGCCAAAAGCCTTATTGCATAAAACGCTTATCTTACCCGGTACCTTAGAACCGATAAAAACACCAATATTCAATATACCTGATATTCTTATTCCAGGATTAATAGTTTTTACTATTGTAGTAGTACTTGTATATTCGCTGTTTTGAGGATAATAGATTCCTTGAGCATTATTACTAATCATCAATCTGACAAACTCACACAAGTTTTCTACATAAAGCATACTTCTTTGATTGTTGATTTTTGGAAATACCGGTAATTTTTGGGCTAGTTTTGATAACATCGGATAATTTCCTTTGCTACCTTTTCCATAGATCATTGGTGGACGAATAATAACAAGATTAAAACTGTCATCCTGTAATGGTGATAATTTTATTTCCGCCTGTAACTTACTATCACCATAAAAATTTACTGGTTCAGGCTTTGTATCTTTTGTAATTATCTTTGTTTTACCATATGGCGCACTTTCACCATAAACAATTATTGATGACATATAGATAAACTGTTTTACTTTGCTTTTTTTTGCTTTCAAAGCTGTTTCATATGCCAAATCACAGTTTACCTGATAATATAATTTCTCTGTCTCTTTTGATACATCCCCGACATCAGCATGAGCTATCCCAGCTACATGAAAAATGGAATCATAGCCACTAAAATCATATTCTTTCCAGTTTGAATCCATCATATCCAATGTATCGATTTGATATTCATCTGGATAATTTCCATAAATATATTTTTCAAACGATGTCCCGATATAACTATTTGCTCCAGTTATCAGGATTTTTTTCATGATACTTCACCATCCTTTTTATGAAGCTCACCAGTTCCTCCTTCTACAACTCCATCTGATCTTAGTACTGATGTTATTGTTCCAAAGAAACATTTCAGATCAAATAAAAAAGAGATACGCTTAACGTATTCTCCATCTAATCTTGCTTTTACTGGTATTTCCAATTCATCTCTGCCATTGATTTGCGCCCATCCTGTTAATCCCGGTTTAACATTATTAGCCTGATATTTATCTCTTTCAGCAATTAAATCATCCTGATTCCATAATGCCGGTCTTGGTCCAATAATTGACATTTCCCCTTTTAGGATATTAATTATTTGTGGCAATTCATCCAAGGAAGTTTTTCTTAAAAACTTACCTGCTCTAGTAATAAATTGGTCAGGATTAGCTAACATATGAGTAGGCATATCTTTAGGGGTATCAATATACATTGTTCTAAACTTATAAATATTAAAGTTTGATTTATTGATACCTATTCTTTTTTGTTTAAACAAAATCGGTCCTTTACTATCTAATTTTATCCAGATACATAGAATAATAAAAACAGGACTTAATATAATAAGTCCACATAATGATAAAATAAAATCAATGATTCTTTTTATTACTTTTTTATACATTAAATCCCCACCTCAAAATCATATTCATCCTTTAACTTAATTACACAACCATCCTCTATATCACTACCAGCTTTTACCTTAGTATTAAAGGTAACAGTACAATTACTCCCTATTCTTGACATCGAACCAATCAAAGTATTAGGTCTGATAACACTGTTAGAATAGATTAAACAATAATCTTCTATAATAGCATCATGATTAATTGTAGTATTCGCTGTAATGATACAGCCTACTCCAATACTAGCATTAGCCTCTATTATTGCATTATTAAAAACAACAGTACCTTCTTTTATTGATGCATATGGAGAAACAACTGCATTAAAAGCAACAATAGAAATGACATGATATCCTATACATTTTGCTTTATTGATCAATTTCTTTCTAAGTTTGTTATTGCCAATAGCTATAAAAATATCTTCATATTCAGGATAATAATTATCCATTTCATTAATACAGTCTATCACTTTACAATCATTTACAATTTTATTTACATAATTATCATCGAGAAAAGCAATCGTATCATAAATTTTTAAATCTCTAACAATATCTAAGCAGCATCGCCCATGTCCACCTGATCCCACAATTAATAATTTTTTCATCATTTTGTTATTACAACCTTTTCCTTTTTTATATTTTTATAGTTATATGTCGGAACCATTTTCTTCACAAACTCTTTTATTTCATTTTTTTCTTCATATGCTTCTTCTTTTAATTCTTTTAAATCTTCAAAAAAACTGTCTTCATCCAATTCAATTGGTTTTCCGATATGGATCATATGATTTGGCGTATCCTGTAATCCTTCTTCTTCCATCAATAGCTCTTCATACAGCTTTTCTCCTGGTCTTAATCCGGTATAAACAATATCAATATCTACATTTGGTTCATACCCTGATAATTTGATCAGGTTCTTTGCCATATCTGCTATCTTGACTGGTTCTCCCATATCTAAGACAAAAATCTCGCCACCTTTGGCATATGCCCCCGCCTGTAGTACTAAACTTACTGCTTCAGGTATCGTCATAAAATATCTGATGATATCTGGATGAGTTACCGTTACTGGTCCACCTTCTTTAATCTGTTTTTTAAATAACGGAATTACTGATCCATTTGATCCTAAGACATTTCCAAATCTTACTGCTACATACTCCGTTTTTGATTTTTTATTATATGTCTGTACGATCATTTCACATAACCGTTTCGTTGCTCCCATGATGTTCGTTGGATTTACTGCTTTATCTGTTGATATTAAAATAAATTTCTTGGTTTTATATTTGTCAGCTGCTTTTACTACATTCAGTGTTCCAAAAACATTGTTCTTTACTGCTTCATTAGGACTATCTTCCATCAATGGTACATGTTTATGTGCTGCTGCATGGTAAACAATATCCGGATGATATGTTTCAAACAGCTTATCCACTTTTACTGAATTTCTAACTGATGCTATCATCGTTTCCAGATGCAAATCAGGATATTTACGTCTTAACTCCAGCTGAATATCATAGGCATTGTTTTCATAGATATCAACGATTATCAAAGTCTCTGGTTTATTGGCAGCAATCTGACGACATAATTCACTTCCAATTGAACCACCGCCACCAGTAACCATTACTACCTTACCGGTTACATAACTCATGATGTCATCAAGATTGACTTTAATCGGTTCTCTGCCAAGTAAATCCTGAACTTCAACATCCTTAAAATCACTGATATGGATATCATCATTGATAAACTGATAGATACCAGGAAGTCTTTTGATCTGGCATCTTGTTTCCTTACAGATATTTAAAATATTAGCTAATTCCTTTTTACTGATCGAAGGCATCGCAACGAGGATCTCACTGACACCGTATTTTTCAACCGCTTCAATGATCTTGTTACGACCGCCATAGATATCAACACCATGGATCTGTCTTTTCCATTTGCTAGGTTCATCATCGATAAAGCAGACAACTTCTTTATAGATATGATTAGAGTTATTGATTTCTCTTAATACTTTTTCACCTGCTACTCCAGCTCCAACGATTAAAACCCTATCTTTTACTGGTTTTGTTATTTGATTATTATACTTATTTGTATATAATCTAATAATTCGATAACAAAACCGATTACCACCGACTGTTATTATTAGAATCAAAAAATAAATAAAATAAAAACTTGTTGTTATATATTGATTAAAAACCAATGATAACAACAAATTACTTAAACTAGCTATTAAACAAGCTACAATAATATTTTTTAATTCAGTAACTGAGGCAAATTGCCATAAACTTTGATATAGTTTAAAAATTACAAATATTAATATATCAATAATCACTATTGGAATAATTAAAACAAATATTTTTTCCAAATACATGCTAGAAAGATTACCATCAAACTGTAAAAACAAAGCACTAAAACAAGAAAAAATAATACAACAAACATCAATTATTCCTAATAAAAATCTTTTAAAATTAATACTAACCCTTCTACCTAGTGGCATAACTATCCCCCACTATTTTTCCACTTGTCATCTTCAATAAATTATCCCTCCATATATCTTCTAATAACAATTCCCTTAACTTTAAAATATTAATTAATTTCTAATTAATAACTATTCATCAAAGCATTACTTAAAACAAAAAAAGGCAATAAAATCCCAGTACACTCCCCAAAAAAAGAGCGCACTAAAGGAAATTATTGCCATCTTAAATCCGTAACATGCCCTAGTCAATGATTACTTCATTAAAAGTATTGTTATTATAGTCATTACAGACTATAGCCGAATTATAGGATAATTTGTTGTATTTTTCAATAAAATAATAAATAAATAACAAATTTATAATAAATAAATTAGATAATATAATTATTAAAAACAAATATTTTACATTTTAAATCATAATTATTTTTTTACTAGTAGTTTAAATATTTGTTATAATAATTACATCATATTATAAGGAGGTCCAACTTATGAAAATACTTTCTTTAGCCCCTTTTACAAACCAGGAAAAAGATATTTTAACTAAAACATTTCCTAATCATCAATTTACTTTCGTTAAGGGAGCAAAACTTACACAAGATATGATCGATAATTGTGATATGTTAATTGGTAACGCACCTGAGCGAATCGATTTAAATCGTGATAATTTAAAAGCTATTCAATTAGCTAGTGCTGGTAGTGATACTTATGTAAAAAAAGAGGTGTTAAATCACAATACTATATTAGCCAATGCTAGTGGCAGTTATGGAAAAGCAATTAGTGAACATACAATTGGAATGATTTTAGCTTTGAATAAAAACTTTAAAACTTATTTTAATAACATGAATAATCATTTATGGCAAGAAGTTAAAAATGGTAAAGAACTTTATCATAGTACTGTTATTATTGTTGGTTTAGGTGATTTAGGTTATGAAATTGCTAAAAGACTAAAAGCTTTTGATTGTAAAGTCATTGGTTTAAAAAGAACACTAATTGATATTCCTGAATATGTTGATGAACTACATACAATGGATAAACTAGATGAAATCTTACCTCAAGGTGATTTTGTTATTCTTTGTTTACCACAATCACAAGAAACAATTAATTTATTCAATAAAAAAAGATTGCTGCTATTAAAAAAAGATGCTGTTTTAGTTAATGTTGGTCGTGGCTCAGCTATTAATACTAACGATTTAAAAGAAGTACTCGATTTAAATCATCTTTATGGAGTAGCTCTTGATGTTATCGATCCAGAACCATATCCTGAAAATAGTGATTTATGGAACTATGATAATGTATTTATCACCCCACATGTTTCAGGGGGATTTGCTTGGAAAAGTGTTCATGAATATTTTTTAAATCTTGTAATTAGAAATATTAAACATTTAGATAATAATGAACCATTAGAAAATGAAGTTGACTTTACAACTGGTTATCGCAAAATTGTAAAATATAATTAAAATGGGAAGATTGTAAAAATCTCCCCTTTTCATATTTGAATAATTTTATATTTATGGATTACATACACTACAAGCTCTTAATCCTTGACTAATTGCACTGCTTCTAGAAACCGGTATACAGCTTCTAGAAAGATAACGACAACCACTACGATGATAACAATCACCAGTCCGAGTTTTATATACAGTATATGTTACATCATCATTTTTATTTACTGGCAAATTGCTTTGATAATTATTAACCGGTTTTGGATTAGTTACTACAACATTAGTAGAAACTTGTTTTCCATTTACTGTTGCTGTAATCGTTGCACTTCCAGCACTTTTAGCAATAATATTTCCTGCATTATCAACGCTAGCAACATTTGGATTACTTGAGTTATAAAAAATAGCACTGTTGCAATTAGTTGAAACTTCAAACTTAGATGTCCCTTCAGGACTTAAAGAAATACTTGCTGGTGATGTTGTTTGCAACAATAATTGATTAACTATTACCGGTATTTCAACTTCATTTTTATTACCATATTTATCTTCAACTATATACTTAGCAATATAACTACCTGGTGTATTATAATTAACAGCTGAATCGTCATAACTTGTTTTATAAGATGATAAATCATCAACACTTACCAGACTATCATAATCAATAACATCATTTTCAAAAATATTAGCACTATTTCTTAATTTAATTTCTGGTGCTGTTGTATCTTTTACTATTAATTTAAGTGTCTTTTCACTATCTCGATACTTATATTTAATAGTATATTCTCCAACATCTACGTCATCAAAATCACTTATCTTTTTACAAGTAAATTCAATATCATCTACAACACTTTTGTCATCATAAATAGAAGTATCAATACTATTTATCAAGTACTTTTCAACATTTTCTCCATATTCAACATTTACTGTCTTTGCATTTAATTTAAGTTCTGGATGTGAGTAACTATGATATCCAGTTATCCCACCTATAAGTGCTATTAATATAGCTACTATCCCAATAATTTTTTTTCTTTTTTTTAAACTTCATCACTTTACCCCATTTCTATATATATTATAGGAAATATCTTTCCTATCAGCAGGAAGGTATTATACTACATATTATTAAAAAATGGGAAATTATCAATAATTTTACAATTAATAATTTCAATAAATATATTAAATAAAAAATGGTATTACTATTTCATTAAACAAAGAAGTAATACCATTAATAAACCAAAATTTTATCTCAGTTCAAAAGCCGTTTTTCTAACTTTTAAATAACAAATGAAATGAACAATAAATGTTAATATCCATGATATTGGATAAGATATATATAAAACAAATAACGAATGATCAATTGCAAAAATAGTAAATATCCAAATAACTCTAAATAAACAAGCACCCGTTAAAGAAACAATCATTGGCATTATTGAATATCCCATACCACGTAAACTTCCTACAATTACATCCATCATACCACATAAAAAATATGATGAACAAACAATACTCAAACGAAGGATCCCAGCTGCGATTACCTGTGGATCAGTAGAATAAATACTTAACAAGATATTACCTGATAAATAAGCACCAATTCCAAGTACTAATCCTACAATACTAACAAAACCTAAACATCTAATTAAAATCTGGTCAACACGTTTATAGTTTTTAGCACCCATATTTTGACTAGTAAAACTTAATGATGTTTGGTAAACTGCATTCATGGCAGTATATACAAATCCTTCGATATTACTAGCTGCAGTATTTCCTGCAATGATAATAGAACCAAAAGAATTAATAGAAGATTGAATCAAAACATTAGAAATATTGAAAATCATACCTTGCAACCCTGCTGGCAAACCAATTTTTAACATTTTAATTAACTTATCTTTATGAAAATGCAAACGATCTCGATGTATTTTTAATACTCCATCATCCTGGTACATACATCTTAAAACAAAAAAACCTGAAATATATTGCGATACAGTAGTTGAAATTGCTACTCCTGCAACTCCTAAATTAAAGCCAACAACTAATATTAAATTTCCAATAACATTAATTATTCCTGCTACTGTTAAAAAGTATAGCGGTCTCCTTGTATCACCGACAGCTCTTAATAAAGCAGCACCAAAATTATAAATCATAAATCCTGGCATACCTAAAAAGTAAATTCGCATATAAATAGTTGATAAACTAATAACATTTTCAGGAGTTCCCATTAATTCAAGCATTGGTCTAGCTAACAAGATACCAACAAAAATCATCAAAATACCACCATAAATAGCTACGCATATGGCAGTATGAACAGTCTCAGAAGCATTTTTTTCATCTTGCGCTCCACAAAACCGGCCAAACAAAACATTAGCACCAACTGAAATACCGATAAATAAATTTACTAATAGATTAATCAATGATGAAGTAGCACCAACAGCAGCCAAAGAATCACTACCACTAAATCTCCCAACAACTACAATATCTGCCGCATTAAATAATAACTGTAATATCCCTGATAACATTAATGGTACCGCAAATATTATAATTTGCTTTAATAGTGGCCCATTACACATATCAATCTCATATTTTTTCACGATTTCCCCTTCTTTCTAAAAGTATTATACAGAGTATTTCTTTAGAAGTGATGACTTTTCTAATTCTGAAACATCTTTATTATAGAACAAAAATATCTTTTAATCACTTTTAATTTACATTAAATTAATTATTTACTTATATAATTTTAAGATTGTTTTATATAATTTAAAATCAATAAAATATCAACTAAGTTTCTATATCATTATGATGATATCCTATTTATAGCTTTCTCATTATTTTTAAATATTTAAATTCATTTTAGAGATTAGAAATGAATGTTAAAAATGATTTATTTTATTAGAAAAGCAGCATATAATATTATAAACATAAATAATTGTTGTTTATTTCATAATATTAAATGCATTGAGGTGAATTTTATGAGTTTATTAAAAAAGCTTGAATTAGCTAATCATTTTTCATCATCTGAAAAAAGTATTGCTAGTTATATATTGAATAATACTGAAGAGGTTTTAAATCTTTCAACTATTGAATTGGCCAAAAAAACCTATACATCGCCAGCTACTATTGTCCGGTTATGTCAAAAATTAGATTTTAAGGGTTATAACGATTTTAAAATTGCATTATCTGCTAATTTACAATACATACTTTCACACCAAAAAAATATTAATGCAAATTTCCCATTTCAAAAAAATACTAATCTTTCTCATATAAGCAACACGATTGCTAAATTATATAAAGAAAGTATTGATGAAACTCTTCAATTAATTAATGAAGATATCCTAAGAAAAAGTGTTATCCTACTTGATAACGCTAAAGTTATTGATATTTATGGTGTTTCTGGACCATTAAGAATTGCAAGTGATTTTCAATATAAGATGTTTAGAATTGGTAAAGATGTTCGAATTGCTTCAATGGTTAATGAACAGCTCTTCCAGGCAGCACAATCTAAAGCTGATCATTGTGCGATTCTTGTTTCTTACTCTGGAGAGACAGAGGAAGTAATTAAAGCTGCTCAAATCTTGAAGCAAAAGCAGATTCCAATGATCGCTATTACATCTATTGGCGATAATCAATTAACTAAGTACTGTCAATATATTTTAAATATTGATAGTCGCGAACAGATCTATAATAAAATTTCAACATTAGGCTCTACTCTTTCAATCCACCTGGTTTTTGATATTTTATATACAGCTATTTTTTCTAGACATTATGATGAAGCATTATCATATAAAATTACAACTGATCAATTAATCGATCACCGAACTAATAAATAATTAGATAAAAATAGCGGTTCTATTTATCAATTAATATTAAAAGAAGGAAATCTGTTAACAGATTTCCTTAATTTTTATAATATTTACGTTTTTTGTTTAAGCAAATCATTACTCCAATTAGTGATCCAATTCCTACTGTAGCATATAGACTTGCATTACTGCTATCACCTGTTTTACTTGCAATAGAATTATCAGCTGCATTTTCTTTTAATTGTAAACCATTATATGCATTTTGCAGTTTGCTTAATAATGCTTGACATTCTTCTGGTGTTAAATCATCACTCATCTTTTCTTTAACTTCTTTTAAAACTGCTTTTAAATGATCGACACTTTCTTGTTTATATAATGATAAATCAAGATTTTCAATCTTTTCAATCAACGCCTTTAAAGTAGTTAAATCTGCTTTAAGCTGTAATTTTCCATAACTTTGTACCAGTTCATAATAACATTCATAAATGCCTTGTGTAGTCATCTGATCACTTTGTAAGTATTGTTTTGCTTTTTCTAAACTTTCTTTTAACTGTGCTTGACTTTGTGATGTATATAGATCCCAGTCAATTTTTTCGATTTCTTCAATTTTTTGTTTTAATAAATCATAATCATCCTGTTTAATCAATTGTTGATATCCTTCTTGTAATTTTGCTATTGCATTAGCAATCTCTTCTTTTGAAGAATCATCATTAATTTGATCTTCTACTTCTTTAACAATCTCCATCAATGACTGATATGATTTATCTGTATATAATTTTGAATCTAATCCTTTAATTTCAGCAATTAATTTTTGTAATGTTGTTTGATCTTCTTTTAATTCTAAGCCCTGATAAGCTTGATTTAATAGTGTAGCTGCATCATTTAACTCACTTACTAATAAATCTTTAGTTGTTAAGATTTGTTCAACACTATTAATTGCATCTTTTAGATTTTTAACAGTTGATGGTTTATATAAAGACTCATCAATATTTTTGACTTCATCTAATAGATTATTAATATTTTCTAAACTGTCATCATTTCCAGTAATATTAATGCTTATTGGCTTACTATAAGCTTCCTGATTGTTTTGATCAACTACTTTTACAACAAGATTTACTGTCGTATCATAAACCGGAAGATTAACATTACCATCTAAATCAATAATTTTTTCATGATCAGATGAATATAAAGATAATGTATATTTGTCATAGACTGGTAATACTACTTTATTATCATAAATTGTTAAATCAGTAATTGAATCAGCTATTTTTTGAGCATTTTCTTCAACAACATTTACTTCCAAAGTAGCAATCTTTCCATCAACGTTGGCACTTATAGTAGCTTTACCAGCTTTAATAGCTATCATTTTTCCGTTTTCAATTCTTACAACATTTTCATCTGAGCTAGAATAAACAGGTAATGGATATGTTGCATTTTCAGGTAATACCTGTATTTGTAGTTCTTCTTCTTGACCTACATATAATTCTTTTATTGTATCAGTAAAATTAACACTATCAACATTAACGATTTTTGAATTATCATATACTTCTAATTCATAAATTGAATAACCATATTTATTTGCTGGTGTAAGACCAGTAACTCTTACATATCTAGCATCAACAGGATCAAAGTTTACAACATCATCAGTTCCATCAGTAATATCGCGCATTTCTTGAACTACTTTAAATGCCTTATCTTCACCGGCTACTTCAACATTATAATCAGTAGCTCTAGCAGCTTCCCAATATAACTTAACTGTATCAATAGTCTGTACTTTGCCAAGATCTACTGTTATTGAAACACTTCCACTAGACATGTAAGCAGATCCCCATCTTGATGAATAATCACCATCAACTGCCAATGATGCTGCTTTGTCAGTTTTATTATATTCTGAGGTCGCTGAAATATCTTTTTTGTATGCTAGATTTTCTTCTAAAACATTTATTGGAATCTTAATTGTCTGTTTATCTTTTAAAGTAACAGTTAAATAAGTTGTTCCCGTACTTTTTGCAGTAATTAAACCTTGATCATCAATTGTTGCGATTTCAGGATTTTCACTAGCAAAAGTTAATTCTGGTTTACCATTTAATGGTGCCGCTTTAACATCAAGCTGTGTTTGTTTTCCAACATTCAAAGTAATTCGATCTTGGACAACATTCATCGAAATTACGTCGTCATCTTCTTGATTATATATAATTTCTGCTTTAGCAATCATTGGATTGTAAATCTTAGAATCATTTTTAATTTCAAACTTAACGAAATTATACTGATTATCACCAGTAGCACTTACAGTATATTTAGAAAAATCACTTGCTCCAGGTGCTGTTCCAACTTTGGTAATAGTTGCATCAAGCAAGTCATAATGAATACCATCTTTAGACATATAAATACTTGCCTGATCACTACCAAAGCTAGAATTACTAAACACTTCAAAAGTAGCTTTTTGAATATCTTTATAAGCATAAACGATACTTTGTGGGGTATCACTAGTTCGTTTAATTAATATTTCACCAAATTTTTGAGGACTGTTTTCATAAGTAAAAGATCCATAATCATACATCAAATCAAAATTATTAATTTCATCTACAAAATAGCCACCAACAATTTGAAGTGGATAATAAGCCGCTAATGATTTATCCTTTGTTTCAATAACAACTACGACATTACCAGTTTCTTTAGCAGTTAATAAACCATTTTCATCAATCGTTGCTTTTGATGTTGCTTGCCCATTTGTTTCTACAACTGAATATACAACTTCTTGTGAAATCTGTTGTGGTAAAACTGAAACATCAAACTGTAGCGTTCCACCTTTTACTACATAATCTTCTTGATTATTAATAACAATTTCAGACGCAGATTGTTCACCATATAAAATTGTTCCACCACCATATTGAGGGTCGTAAGTATTATAGCCCGCACTTTTCATTATTACTCTTAAATATTGCCATTCAACACTTCGATCCATTTCTTTTGGTGTAATAACAAATGGATACCATGATGAACTTAATTGATCTTGAACTTCAAAATTTAATTCAACATCTTCCCAAGTATTTCCATCTTTAGAAACTTGAACGGTAAAGTTTCCTGAAGAACCTAGACTAGATTTTCGCGAATATGCTTTTAACTCAAAATCAAAAATTCCATCTGCCTTATATGTAATAATACCTGATTTACCATTTGGATCACTATCACTACGCTTAATAGTTTTAGCGTTATTAAAGTTAGCTGAATTATCATCGCGAACAACATCTTGATAAGATATTGCTACATCGAGATTTTCTAAATCATCGATCAATGTTTTAGTCGTGGTCGCCACAAAAGTAATAGTATCACTAATTTGCGGATTATCTTTAACATAACCTGTAACATTAAATTGTCCAGCCCTATTTGCAACCAATTTACCATCTTGATCGATTGCGGCAATATCTGTTTCATTACCAAAATAATCAGTAACTTTCCATCTCATTTCTGCTTTAGAAATTGATGGCGTAAAGCTTGTTTCCATTTGATATGTTTGACCAACAGTAATCTTATCTAAATTTGATTGTTCATAAATATCTACACCAGTTACTGCTGGAGTTTGACCAGTTGTCAAAGTTATTGGATTACTTTCACGTTCATGCCCTAATGTTGTAAAAATCATACAAGTATTAGCCGGCATTGTAACTTCTAATCCTTTTGCTAAATCAACATTTTCCAAAGTATCATAAACTTCTAATTGGCCTTTGTCATTCATTGGACGATCACCATCATAGTAATAATACTGGTTAAGAGTTACCTTCCCACTTGCATTTGGAACATTTAATGTTATTGTTTGTTCTTTATTTGAAGTATTAACTACAGCAATACTTAAATCAGCTTGATTATTACCACGATTAATTATTCCTGATGTAGCTCTTACATAATCTATACCACTATCAGTTGTTTCTAAAATCTGCATTCCAGAAGGAAAATAACGGCATAACATTGACCAAGTGTAATACCAAGGTTTTAATTGTTCATCACTAGCTTTAACAGTATTAGCACGGCCAGTAACATTATTTTCAGCATTTTGAGCTGCCATCTCTTCACCTAGTTCATTCCAAAATCCCCATATTTTAATATCATTATCAATATTAGGATCTCCTGTAGGAGTATGAACTTTGTATTGACGACCTTCTTCAGTTGAAGCTGCTGGTCCATATTGATCTTTAAAAGTATTAACAATATCATTGTGTTGAACATGCATACTATCTTCAAAGCCCCAAACACTACCAAACTTCATACCAGCTCTCATTGCTTGTAAAGCATAATCAAAAATATCAACACCATATTCATATTTTCGACCATTTAATTGGCAATCACCAGGCCCAGTTCCAGAAAGTCCCATTTCACCAATACCAAAACCTTCATTTTTAACATTTTCATCAAGTTCTTCAGCAACTGTTCTCCAGTTTTTTAATTTAGTTTCAATCAAGCCTGACTCAACTTCACTTTTTGGTGCATAACGGTGAATTTCTGTCATTTCAATAATATCTTTCAAATCTTCACTCTTTGCTTGTTTAATCCAAGCTTCTTGACCATCATAAACATCAGGTCCAACAATTTTTATATTCTCGATTGCTTCAATCCCTGAATTATCCATTTCCTGACGAAGATTTTTCATTGCAGTTTTCCAATTATTATAAGATTCTTCATCAGTTCCACCATTATCTCTTTTATAATAGTTAGGCTCATTGATCATATTATAATACTTAATACAAGTATATCCTTTATCAACTATTAAATGTTCTAGACAGTCAACAATCATTCTTGCCCAAGTTGGGCTGCTCCAGTTAACTGTTTTTCCATATTCATCATAAGATAAATAGCCACGTTCACTAATACTGCGCCATTCACCTAAGATAATTGGAACATTATTGGCCTCAGCAAAGTCTAAAATTTTATAGACTCTTTTCATCATTACTGATTCCCAATCATAAATTGGTGTTCCGTCATCTTCAAAACCAATACAATAACTATCACCATCATGTAACATAACACGCATAATATTAGGTTTTAAAAATTCTGCTTTTTCATAAAAAGAATTCCATTGTTCATCTGTATAATCATATAAATCACTAGGATCCCATTGAACACCAAAACCTTCAAAATCCTTAGTAATAATATTATCAGTATTCATATAAATAATACCATTGCCATCTTCCTTAGCTTCAACTGTAGGATTTTGAAGATAAAAAAATGGCAAAATCATTACTAAAGATAATAAACATATTCCAGTTTTTTTCATCAATCTTTTCACTTTCATCTAGACTTTTCCCTCCTTGTATTGTCATTTTATCACGCTAAAATTTCTTCAACAACATTTTTGAAAGAGCTTACAAAGCCGTTTCGTTTTCTTTTCAAAAAAATGAAAAAATATAAAAAATCTTTTCATTTTTTTAAATATAATCAGAAAAATTAATCATTATAAATAACTATTTTTATACAAGCATAAACGATCTATTAAATATATAAAAATGAGATAATTTTGAGATTATTTACTCCTTGTTTTATGATATAATTACTTTGTCGATTAATCATACTAACTGTATAAATTCTGCCTATTTTGATTATATAAACTGACTATCTCATGTTTTTTCTAACTATAAAATATTTTCTATTCTTTATATCATCAAAGGAGTTTATTTTATGGCTAGTATTTTTAAAAACGACATTGTTTTAAAGGATTTCTTTAAAAATCCTCGTTATTTCGCTGATTTAGTTAATGTCATTTTGTATAGTGGTCTTTCGGTTATCGAGCCTGAATATCTGAATATTTATGACAGTGAAATATCTACCGTAATCAAAGATCATAGTTTCATTAAAGAAATCGAACTTAGAAGAGATATTGTTTTCAAATACACTAATGGTAATGAATCTAAATTAATCGGTATTGAAAACCAGAAACAAAATGACAGATTTATGCTTTTTAGATGTATGTCTTATGATTCAATTCTTTATCAAAGACAGATCAACAATTTATCTAATGATAATGAATTAATGAAAGTTAGCTCTGCAGTTATAAACTGGGGTGAATATCGCTGGCAAAACTGTGATAATCTTTATGATTTCTTTAAAGTTCAAGACATAGAAAAAATATCTACCAGTAACTTTTCAATACTGGTAGTAAATGTACTGGATATTGATTATCATTTATTTAAAGAAAAGAAAAACTATGATTTGATCAAGACCATTCAATCAATCTATAAATTTAAAGGGAATCTAGAGAGACTAAGAGGTCTAGTAATAGACAAAGATATTGCAATCATAGTAGCTAGCATAGTTAATGAAGAAAATGATGTTTTAAAAAAAATTATCTTAAAACAAGGAGAGAAAGTGGATATGTGTGAATCATTAATGAATTTCTATAATCAGGCTGTTAATAAAGAAACCCTGCAAAAAACAAAACAAATATTTAAACATTTTTATCCTTACGAAGATAGTAATGTTTTAAATAATTTAACTAAAAAACAATTAGATACGATTTTCACAATGCTTTTAGATCAAGAACCGTTTGATAAAATTAAAGGTATTATAAATAAAGAAATTATCAGTTAAAATATTCATTTATTCATAAAATCAAAAGCCATGATAATAGATATCGCAATCATAGCAGCTAGCATAGTTAATGAAGAAAATGATGTTTTAAAAAATATTATCTTAAAACAAGGAGAGAAAGTGGATATGTGTGAATCATTAATGAATTTCTATAATCAAGGTATCAACGAAGGAATAAATCAAGGCATTGATAAAGGTATTAATTTGGGTGTTAATAAAGAAACCCTACAAAAAACGAAACAAATATTTAAACATTTTTATCCTCATGAAGATAGTAATGTTTTAAATAATTTAACTAAAAAACAATTAGATACGATTTTCACAATGCTTTTAGATCAAGAACCGTTTGATAAAATTAAAAACATTACAAAGAATTGTCATTAATTAATAAACACAAGCTTAGATTTTTTATGCTTGTGTTTTTATTTAAATAGTAAACAATAAATAAAGTTTGCTTTCGATTGACAAATAATTAAGATACTAAATATTTTCATTAAAAATTAAAACCATGAATAATTTCTAATTAGTTTAGACTATATTCTACATATTAATATTTTTTTATGCAAAAAATACTAATTATATGATATAAAATATATTTATAATAGTAATCCATAAAAAAATTACCGGTAATACTGACTATAAAAATTAATTATCTTACAATATTATCTATCATAAAAATATCGAGGTGAATCTATAATGAAAATATTTAAGCTATTAATAATTTTATTATTAGTCGGCTGTCAAAGCCAGCCATCCAATTTCGCAACACCTACTATCCCTAAACCTACAAAAGAACTTGATAACATAGAATATAAAGCATCATTTTTAGCTGTTGGCGATAATATCATGCATGACCCTATGATTCAAAATGCTCAAACTAATAACGGATATAATTTTACAACTTATTATCAAAACATCCGTAAATACATAGAGTCGCCAGATATATCTTTTATAAATCAAGAAACAATATTAGGCGGCAGTGAACATGGATATTCAGGATATCCTCAATTTAATACTCCTGATGAAATGGCTAATACTCTAAATGAAATTGGTTTTGATGTTGTAAATGGTTCAACAAACCATTCTTTTGATATGGGTGAAAGTGCTGTTGATCACTCTATTCAAGTTTTTAAACAATATAATAATATAAAATATATCGGTTTATATCAAAACCAAGAAGAAAAACACCAAATTCCAGTTATAGAAAAAAATGGTATTAGAATTGCTTTTTTATCATATAACCAATACATCAATTATGATTATATACCATCTTCATATCGCTATAATCCTTTCGATAAAGAACAAATAAAAAACGATGTTGAAAAAGCAAAAAGTATTAGTGATGCAATTGTAGTATCATGCCATTGGGGACAAGAAAATGAAAATACCCCTAGTGATTTTCAAAAAGAATATGCTCAATATTTAGCTGATTTAGGTGTCGATGTTATTATTGGAACTCACACTCATACCCTTCAAAATATTGAATGGCTTACAGGAAGTAATAATCATAGAACATTAGTCGCATACAGTTTAGGAAATTTCATTAGTGGCATGTTAGAAGAAAACTGTCAAATAGGTGGTATGCTTTCATTTGATTTTGTAAAAAAAGGTGGTGTGGTTTCTATCGAAAACGTTGTCTTAACCCCTTTAATAAATCATTACTGTAGCAATAATAAACAAAATATTATAGAAAATCGCTATGGCTTTACTGTTTACCGCTTAAAAGATTACACTCAAGATCTCGCTAGCCAACATGGATTAAACGGTTATAATAATATCACTATTTCTATTGATACTTTAAAACAATCTATTAAAGAAAAAGTAACATCTGATATAAAAATAAACATGTAACTATCTATTATATAAAAATGAGATAATTTTGAGATTATTTACTACTTGTTTTATGATATAATTACTTTGTCGATTAATTATACTAACTGTATAAATTCTGCTTATTTTGATTATATAAACTGACTATCTTTTGTTTTTTCTAACTATAAAATATTTTCTATTCTTTATATCATCAAAGGAGTTTATTTTATGGCTAGTATTTTTAAAAACGACATTGTTTTAAAGGATTTCTTTAAAAATCCTCGTTATTTCGCTGATTTAGTTAATGTCATTTTGTATAGCGGTCTTCCGGTTATCGATCCTGAATATCTGATTATTTATGACAGTGAAATATCTACCGTAATCAAAGATCATAGTTTCATTAAAGAAATCGAACTTAGAAGAGATATTGTTTTCAAATACACTAATGGTAATGAATCTAAATTAATCGGTATTGAAAACCAGAAGCAAAATGACAGATTTATGCTTTTTAGATGTATGTCTTACGATTCAATTCTTTATCAAAGACAGATCAACAATTTATCTAACGATAATGAATTGATGAAAGTTAGCTCTGCAGTTATAAACTGGGGTGAACATCGCTGGCAAAACTATGACAATCTTTATGATTTCTTTAAAGTTCAAGACATAGAAAAAATATCTACCAGTAACTTTTCAATACTAGTAGTAAATGTATTGGATATTGATTATCATTTATTTAAAGAAAAGAAAAACTATGATTTAATCAAGACTATTCAATTAATCTATAAATTTAAAGGGAATCTAGAGAGATTAAAAGGTCTAGTAATAGATAGAGATATTGCAATCATAGCAGCTAGCATAGTTAATGAAGAAAATGAGGTTTTAAAAAATATTATCTTAGAGCAAGGAGAGAAAGTGGATATGTGTGAATCATTAATGAATTTCTATAATCAAGGCATTAACTTGGGTGTTAATAAAGAAACCTTACAAAAAACAAAACAAATATTTAAACATTTTTATCCTCACGAAGATACTAATATTTTAAATAACTTGACTAAAAAACAATTAGATATAATTTTTACAATGCTTTTAGATCAAGAACCACTTGATAAAATTAAAGGTATCATAAACAAAAAAATTGCTAATTAGATAACTATGAGCCAGAAAGTCACTAATTAATTAGTGGCTTTTAATTTTGAATAACTTTGTAACAAATAATATAAAACAATTATATTATTAATTTTAAAACCTAACTATTAATAATCATTCTAATCTATAACAAACCACCTTATACCTTCTTAAACAATATTTACTAATAATGCATCCTATCTAATAACTTTTTTATAATTTTTTAAAGCATATTTCTATATATTATTACAATAAGGATATAATATTTACATTTTTATAATTTACATGATAAACTATTTATAGCTTTTATATAACAATCTCCTATGATTTTTAATATCTAGCTCCTAGCTAAATATTATCATTGGTGTTTTTCATAGATATTAAAACTTAATTCTAATTTATTAAAAGTAACATTATGTAAATAAAATTGGAGGTAATTAGATAATGAAAGTAACATCAATAAGTATCAAATTAATGTTAGTATTCTTACTATTACTAAGTGGCTGTTCCACTAATAAAGAACACAAAAAATCTCAAGAACAATCACCAACAAAACAAAAAGCCTTTACATTAAACAGTTCTAGAATTCAAGTAAATCAATATGCAACAATTAACTATTTAGATTATGTTAGTGGAAATACCGATGCAATCGAATATAACACTATCGATACATCTAAGCTAGGAACTTATGAAGTAACATACTCACTAGAAGATACTACTAATTCAAATCAAGAAGCTAAAACAATGATCGTTGATGTTGTTAGAACATATGAAAATGGAATTTTTAATCCAACTGATCTTATTCCTGAGACTATAACTAATCCTGAAAGTATTACGGCATTAGTTAATAAAACTCATCAAATCCCATCTGGTTGGGTACCTAATGATTTAGTTGAAGTTGCCGGTTCTAGCCAACAATTAAGAAAAGAGGCTGCTGAAGCTTTTGAAGCATTTTATCAAGCAGCCAAAAATCAAGGAATTACTTGTTATATAATTTCCGGATATAGAACAAATGATACCCAAGCCCTATATTGGCAACGACAAGTAGAAATATACGGGGAAGAATATGCCTCTTTATATAGTGCTTATCCAGGTAGAAGTGAACATCAGTTAGGATTAGCAATCGATATATCTAATCAATTAACCGGTAATCGTTTAACTGAACAAGTTGCTAATAGTGATATTGGAAATTTTATTGTTAGTGATGGTTATAAATATGGCTTTATCCTAAGATACCCTAAAGATAAAGTTAATATCACAAACTATGGTTATGAACCATGGCACATGCGTTATGTCGGTAAAGAAACTGCTGAAAAAATCTATCAAAGCGGTCTTACATTTGAAGAATATATCGAAATGAGTAGTACAAAATAAACTGTGTAGGTTGAGAGCGTACGGCTCAGCCTCACAGTTTTTTACACTCTAACCTGTTTAAGTATGACTGTAATTGTACGTTGATTGTCAAAAAATATAATCATATTTTCCAGCAATAAATAACATTTAAAATAATTAACACACTTTTCTTGAAAAAACGATTTAAATTAATATTTTCTCCAAACCATTTTATTAACTACTCCAGTATATGATTGAATTAGTTTCACTACTTTTGTACTTACATTTTCTTCTACATAATCTGGTACTGGTATCCCTAAATCATTGTCCTTATTCATTTCTACTGCTGTGTCTATCGCTTGTAATAATGATTTTTCATCTATTCCTGCTAAGATAAAACATCCTTTGTCCAATGCTTCCGGTCTTTCCGTACTTGTTCTTATACATACTGCTGGAAATGATCTATTGATACTTGTAAAATATGAACTTTCTTCTGGTAATGTTCCACTATCACTTACTACTGCAAATGCATTCATCTGTAAATTATTATAGTCATGAAATCCTAGTGGTTCATGCTGTATTACTCTAGAATCTAGTTTAAACCCTGATTCTTCAAGCCTTTTCTTGCTTCTTGGATGACATGAATATAATATTGGCATATCATATTTCTCTGCCAGTTTATTTATCGCATTAAATAGTGATAAAAAGTTCTTCTCCGTATCAATATTTTCTTCTCGATGAGCACTTAATAAAATATATCCTTTTTCTTTTAGATTTAGTTTTTCTAATATATCTGATTCTTTAATTTGTTCTAAATTATTATGTAATACTTCTGCCATTGGTGAACCAGTTACATATACTCTTTCTTTAGGCAGACCACATTCATGAAGATATTTTCTGGCATGTTCACTATATGCCAGATTGACATCGCTAATAATATCAACAATTCTTCGATTTGTTTCTTCAGGTAGGCATTCATCTTTACATCTGTTACCTGCTTCCATATGGAAGATAGGAACATGTAATCTTTTAGCACTAATTGCACTTAAACAACTATTAGTATCACCTAAAATCAATAAAGCGTCCGGTTTGATTTGATTCATCAGTTTATAAGAACAGTTAATAATATTACCTACTGTTTCGCCCAAATCATCACCAACTGCATTCATATAGACATCAGGATCTTTTAATTTTAAATCATGAAAAAAAATACCATTTAAATTATAGTCATAATTTTGACCGGTATGCGCTAATATACAGTCAAAATACTTTCTACATTTACTAATTACAGCAGCTAATCTAATAATTTCTGGTCTAGTACCAACAATAATTAATAGTTTTAACTTTCCATTTTCTTGCCATTTAATATTTGAATAATCTGTATTGATACTCATTATTAAACCTCCTCATAATAGGTATCTGGACGATTAGGATCAAACTGCTCATTAGCCCACATAAGTGTAACAAGATCTTCACTGTCAGATAGATTTATAATATTGTGAGTATATCCTGGTAACATATGTACCGCTTCTATCTTATCTCCTGATACTTCAAATTCTAAAACTTCATCACTACCTATCTTTCTTTCCTGGATTAACCCATGACCACTTACGACAATAAAGAACTCCCATTTACTATGATGCCAGTGTTGACCTTTAGTAATACCTGGTTTGGATATGTTGACAGAAAACTGTCCACATTTTTCTGTCTTCAATAATTCCGTAAAACTTCCTCTTTCATCTATATTCATTTTCAAAGGAAAAGACACTTTTTCCTTTGGTAGATATGATAAATAAGTACTATATAACTTCTTTTCTAATGAATCATCTGATATTTCAGGCATAATTAATGTATTTGATTGTTCTTTGAATGAATAAATCAGCTTTGATAATTCATCTAAAGTAATTTCGTAAGTAGGATGTACCTTGTTATATTCTCCAAAACTAATAGTTGGATGACCTTCCAATGCATTCAAAAACTCATCAATTACATCATCAATATAACATAATTCTAATTTAGTATTTGGATTATTAATTTGAATATCTAGATCATGAGCTATGTTATAACACCATGTTGCAACAACACTGTTGTAGTTTGGCCTGCACCATTTACCAAACAGATTTGCTAATCTATAAATATAGACTTTTGTATCAATATTCATCGCATGTCTAATTAAAATCTGTTCTCCCTCTTTTTTACTTTTTCCATAATCATTACTTTGCTTAGCCTGAATAGATGAACTGATTAAAATTGGACACTTATTATTATGAGCCTCTAATGAAGCACATAATAATTCTGTAAAATTAGTATTGCCTTCATAAAACTCTTCAATATTTTTAGGACGATTAACACCTGCAAGATGAAAAACGAAATCACAATCCTTTGTATATTTTTTTAAATCATCAATAGTATTATCAATATCATAAGTAAATATATCCTGAATATTAATATTTCTAGTTTTGTCTTTTCCATCTTTGATATTTTTTAATGTACTAATAAGATTTTTTCCTACAAAACCATTAGCACCAGTTACCAATACTTTCATTCTATTACCTCCTAATAGAATTATTTATTTGAATAATTTTTATATCTTTTCGTCCAATTACCCCAACTTTTGCAGTTAATAATTTTATATCTACTTTTTCATTATTTAACCACTTTATTAAAGCCAATGGTAAATCAACGCCTGCTAAATGACTAAAAGGATATCCTCCTCCAAATCTCGCATTCATTTCAAGTATATAATATTTATCATTGTCATCTTTTAATATATCAACATCTAAATTACCTATATGATTAGAAATTTTTGCAAGTTTTGACATCATATTATTAATCATTTTATTCTCTACAATTTCAGCAGCATCTGTTTCTCCTGAACGCATTGCTATTTTTTTTCTAATAATTGTGCTAATATGATTTCCATCCAAATCATTAATTAGATCAACGCCATATTCATCGCCACTTATTTTTTTCTGAATAATTACACAATTATCTCTGTCCTGATTAGACTCATATTTCAAATAACTATTCCATATGTCACGCTTTATTTTATTATAGAATATTCGTAATTCGTTTTCATTATCGGCGGTAAAGATTTCTAATGATCCCATCCCCCATCTAGGTTTAATTATCAAAGGAAAACTAATCTCATTATTTTTCAAGGCTTCTATCGCTGTTTCGATTGATAAAAAGGTTTTTGGTGTTTCAATTTTATTGTCTTTTAAATAATTGTAAGTAAGCCATTTATCATTACATATTTTTACAAATTCTTTATCCGATACAACTACATTTACACCTATCTCTTCAAATTTAGATTTATTGCAGGCTAAAACATATAAATCTATGTCAAACAATGATATAAGTAATTTTATATTGTTTTTTTTGCAATAATTCAACAAAAAATCTATATAATGATTATCATATATTAATGGTGATACAACATATTCATCGGCGTATTTAAAAGCTGCTGAATTACTATCGCTGTTTGAAACATATACTTTTCCTAAACCATTTAATGCTTCTTTAAAATACTGTACTAGATAACCTCTTCTTCCTACAGATGTTAATAATATATTCATAGTATACCTCTCTTGTTTTGAAAACTAACTATTTAACTGTTCTTAAGTAAATTTTTTTTCCCTCAATCATACAATATGCAGGCTCATATCCTGGAAAATCAAATGCTTTAATTTTTCTCATACCTTTTTCGGTGAATAATTCATCCTTAGAGACTTCTTTGTATAAATTAATGCTTTTTTTATTAAAATATCTACTCTCATATCCTTTTTCTATCAATTGTTGCATTGGAATTGATTCGATTTTTGCATTTAATACTAATGGTATAATCTCCATCATTCCTTCATATAAAACCTTTTGTGTTTTTTGAAACACTGTAAAACCTGTATCATCATCAGTAATTTCAAATTCACATCTTTTAATTACATTCCCAGTATCTATTCCTTTATCAACGAAGTGTAACGTCCCACCTCCATATTTTGAACCAAACAAAATGGAATAATTACAACTGTATAATCCTGCAAACTCTGGTAATAAACCACCATGCATATTTATCATTCCATATTTAAATAAAGATATAATATCATCTTTTACAATTTTACTAAATCTACACAACAACCCTAAATCTAATGAATAATTTTCAAAATTATCCGTCAATTCTCTCATAGTAAAAATTTTAATATTATTTTTTTTTGCATATACTTCTAAACATTCTACTTCTTTCCATGGATCATTATTATGTGGTTTATCGTTTCCTATAACTACACCCAACAATTCTACTCCATCCATTTTTTTTATTCCAATCGCAACTTTAGTCGCAATTGGTAAATCACCAAAAATTACTATTTTTTTCTTTTCCATCTTTACCTCCATTTCCGTCCGTCTACGTCAATCGGACACAAACATTTCATCAAAAATAATTCCACTCCAATCGTTTTTGTAGTACCCTAAAAAAGAGATGGTATACTACATGGCACGTGGAGGTGAGTAAGTAATTCTATCTAATGTAGAATATCCTCTATTTTTATAAATAGCCATCAGTCTTTCAAGCACAAACTAGTAGGACCTAGAGCCGAACACTTATAATTGTTTTATCACCTAAAATAATGTTTATCTAACTGAAAATTAATGCCACTTCTCCTTTTTTAAAGGAGTATTTTTACGCTTATAATTCATCGTTTCATTTGTATTGGTCTTGTTGTTCACAAAAACCTTATCGTTATTACTATTGGTATTACCGAACATCATACTGGTAAAAACTGAATATATTCAAAAACAAATATACATCTATTAATTTTGATCTCTATAATCTTAAAAACTGGCTTATTGACCATGAATGCCTTGAAACTTACATGGAATCTACCGGCAAATACTGGATTCCAGTTTTCAATGTTCTTGAGACTGAAAAGAAAATAAACATTGTCCTTGTTCATCCTAAATATGTCAAGGCTATCAAAGGTAAGAAGACCGACAAAAAAGATTCCAAATGGATTTGTGATCTTTTTAAGCACAATCTTCTTAAAGCATCTTTCATTACACCGACAGATATTCGTGAATTGCGAGAGCTTTCCCGTTATCGCTATAAACTGATTAGTATGCGTTCTTCTGAACGTAATCGTTTCCAAAACTCAATGACAGTTTCTAGTATTGCTCCAGCTTCTGTTGTATCCGATTCCTCTGGTAAAACTGCCCAAGCCATCATAAATGAAGTTATTGACTATAACAAGATTTCGAAACTTATTAATGGAAATTACAAAAACAAAGACGAGATTATTGAATCTCTTAAAAATCCCAAAATATAACCTGATCAGCATTTTAAGATGACTGAAATTAAATTACATATGCAGGACTTAATAAACATATTGAAGCTGTTGAAGTTGAAATTAACAAATGTACTTCTAAATGCTTTTATAATTTCCTGCATATTACAGAAATAGATGGCATTTAACTTATTTCACCCATTCTTTATCGTTTCAGAAATCGTTGTTTACATAAATCAATTTGAAAACGATATGCAACTGGGCTGGATTTGCTCCTGCGAATAATGAGAGCGAAAGAAAGAAAAAATCGATTTGTATCAGCAAAGCAGGACAATATCCCAAACCGTTGTTAGTGCAATGTGCACTTGTAAGTGAAAAAAAAAGAATGGTTATTTTGATCAAAAATATTCAAGAATCAAAAAGAGAAGAGGACACAAGAAAGTTATCATTGCTATTGCAAGAATAATGCTTGTATGTATCTACCACATGATTCTTACCGGTGAAAAATTCAATCCATCAGATTATGAATCCTTTAAGAATCCAAAGCTTAAATCAAGAAGAATAAAAACAATTATACAGTCGACTCTCCACTAGAATTTCCAAAATCATAGGAAATTGACACATCGTTAATTAAGGATATTCCTAAATGATATTCTGTTTACAATAAACAAAATCAGACTTGTTTAAACCATGATTTGATCAAACTATTTTCTACACTTATCCTTCTTTACAAGCCATTATAATTCTACATATTCTATCTACTTCATCTAAATTTAAATCTGCATATAAAGGTAATGTTAAAACACGCTTAGATATATGCAATGCAACAGGTGTTTGATTAATATCATACTTTCCATGAAAACAATCAAATGTATTTGTGAGTGGATAAAAATATTTTCTTGCGAATATATTATGCTTTTTTAATTTTTCATAAATCTCATTTCTTGTTACTCCAAATTTCTTTTCATCAATTACAATAGGAAAATAGGCATAATTTGATTCTACATTTTTTTGAACAGGTGAAAGTTTTATACCATCTACACTGTTTAGATTTTCTTGATATCTTTCTACCACTATCTTTCTCTTTTTTATTTCATTATCTACATGTCTCAAATTACAAAGACCCATAGCAGCCTGGAATTCATTCATCTTTGCATTAGAACCTATTCCATCAACCACGGTCTCATTTTTGATTCCAAAATTCTTAAGCTTATACAATTCCTTTCCATATGATTCATCCTTATAACATACAGCTCCACCTTCTATGGTATTAAATACTTTGGTAGCATGAAAACTAAACATTGAAGCATCACCAAAAGACCCTATACCCTTTCCTTTGTATTTAACACCGAAAGTATGTGCTGCATCATAGATTACCTTCAAATCATATTTCTTAGCAATCCTGTCAATTTCTTCAACGTTACATACATTGCCATAAACATGAACTGGTATTATTGCAGATGTATTATCAGTAATCAGTGATTCTATCTTAGTAACATCCATTGTATAATCATTTGGGTTTATATCACAAAATACTGGTTTTAATCCATTTCTAACAATTGCATGTGTAGTTGAGGCAAAAGTAAAAGGTGTGGTTATAACCTCACCTCTTAAATTCATTGCCTGTATTCCTAACTCTAGAGATAGATGACCATTTGTCATCAACGATATATTCTCTACATCTAAATATTCCTTTAATTCTTTTTCTAACCTTTTATGTTTCACACCCATATTTGTTAACCAGCGTGAATCCCATAAATCCTTAATTTCATCAGTATATTCTTCTAATGAAGGCATTGATGATCTTGTAACCATTATATTCTTATTCATATTCTCCTCCTACTAATTCCATAATAAATTAAAAAGATTATTAGCTTTATGATATATTTTTGTATTACAAATATAGTTTAAAAATGGCTTCTCTATAAATTTTATTCTAAGTAATTCGATTACACTACATATAGTGTATATAGCCAAAACACTAATGATAGCATGAAAAACTAAATAATCCGATTCATACAGACTAGTAACATTTAATAATTTAACCCACAAAAATTCCCTCATTGCATTACTGTTAGCATGAATTAATAAAACACCAAAAGTAGCCTGTGCTAGCATATTAACTACTTTGTTATACCCCATATGTAAATTTTTGAAAATAAAAAAAAGCGATATTGATAATGTAACAGCAAACAATTTATTAGCATTCGTCACCATGTGATATGGATTATAATTTAAATAATCCAAGCATAAAATACTTGCGATAATTAAGGCTATATTTATTACGATAATAATCAAAGATTGTTTCCCTGATAATTTTAAATCATCCATATACAACCTTATATATGCTCCATACAAATATACAGTTATATACCAGCCTATTTCATTAAATGTGTCATTAACAATAAAAAAAGTAGGTATCAACGTGTAAAAGAAAAATAAAATCACCAATAAAAATATATATTGCTTTCTATCAATACTCATCACAAATCTATTTAAAAATGGCATGATAATATATAATAAAAAAAATGTTGCTGTAAATCCAACATTTACATTTTTTATTAATGAAAAAATTGCACTTAATACTGACTTAATAGATAACGTTTCAATACCAATAATTATCATTATTATATAGATAACAAAAACATAAAATTTAATTTGAAAAAACAATCGAATAATTTTTTTTAACGATGTTTTATGTTTTACCATAAAGTAACCGCTTATTAACAAAAAACCATTGATCATTGTCTTGCCAGAAAAACCAAATATTTGTAGGAAAATCATATTACCAGTTATATTATTAAAATCATACATCTCAGTAATACCCGAATTTACAACATAATGATGAGCAATAATCATAATCATCATCAGTATTCTAAGTAATTCAATATTAGAATTTCTTGATTTATATAAATTTACATTCTTTTGATTATCCAATTTAGTAATCCCCCTATTTACTTATTTTAATATTTTTAATAATATTCAACATATATGTATAGGATTCTAATTTTAGCAATGCTGAAAACACAATATATATCGCCATTCCTAGTGTAACTTGAACAACAATCAGTATTAGTGAGTTTTCAATAACATACTTGAGAGGATATATTATTATAGCCATCATAGTTGATAATAGAATACTTGGTGCCATATCCTTAATCTGCTGAGTATATCTATAATTTAATAATTTTGAATTAGGATAAGAATTAATTAGACTGCTCGCCACAGTTGAAACAACTAGACTTAATGCGATTGCCATAACACCGTAATTCATTGACACCACAAGTAAAAATACACCTAAGCATTTTTTAACTATCTCTAATTTCAAAAACAAATCACTTCGTCCAATAGCCTTTAAAGCCTCTAAATTTGCTGTGTGAATTGGCCAAAATCCATATGTAAAACATGCAATTTGGATAAATGGAACACATGGTAACCACTTATCAGTTAACATTAACGATACTAAAGGTTTAGATACAACTGCCAATCCAAACATTAATGGCCATAATATGTATGAGCTTGTCTTGATTGCCCTTCTTGTCATATTTTTAACCACGTTTAGATCATTTTGATTTTGAGATATAGCAGGAAAAAGAACACTACTTATAGAAGCATTAATATTAGTTACTAATAATTGCGGATATTGTTGACCACGGTTATAATAAGCTAAATCAGATGAACTATAACGTACACCTATCACTAAACTTCGCAATTGATTGTAGCCTGTATCTAATAAACTTGAAACCAACAATTTCCACCCATATGAGAACAATGATTTTACTCTTTTAAATGAAAATACCAAGTTTGGTCGCCATTTTACTGTAAACCACAATATTAATGTATTTACAATTGTATTTACTAAATATTGAGCAATTAATGCCCATATTCCAAAACCTAAATAAGCCATTATGCAACCGATGATACCTGATAACAAGGTTCCAAATAATGTAGAAAAGAAAAATCTCTTAAACATCATATTTTTGGAAACATAAGCTTGTTGAACAGAATTAAATGAAGCTATAGGTATTCTCAATGCCAGTACTCTTAATGCAGTACAAATTGTCTGATCATTATAAAAAGCACCTATAAATGGTGCTGCAAAATAAAGAATAATATACAATATAATTGAAACAACAATGCTAACATATAAAACTGATGAATAATCAATATTATCAACATTCAATTTTTGTATTAATGCATTTCCAAAGCCTGCATTTGCAAAAACATCAGCTATAGTAATAAATATCATTATTAATGTAACTGTACCATACTCTTCTGGTGAAAGTAATCTAGCAAGAACAATAGAAACAATAAAAGTAACTATTTGTGCTAGCATTCTTTCACTAAATCTCCATATTAAATTTGAAATTATCTTATTCAATTATTAGTTCCTCCTACATTTCCGTTTATAAGTTTTCTATTTTTTTCCATCCTTGAGCTATTTCTTCTACAGGTCTTATATTATGAAGAACCATTAATTTTTTATCAAATTTTGGTTTGATAAATTCATTATATGTAATTGTACTCAACTCATCAGTATAATTGATTTCTGCATTGCATTCTTTAATTGCTTTACCAATTATCCCATTTCTATTAACATAAATCTTTCTCTCAAAAAAAATAGCATACGACAACATTCCTAATGATGACGAAAACGGCGAATCTAGGATAATAACATCTACTGATTTAATTAATTTTACATATTCATTCAAAGACATAAAATGTTCAATAATAGTAGCATTATCTCTCAAAGTCAAATAAATATACTCTTTAAGCTCATTACAATAATTCTTATCTCCATATGACAGTAGGAAAATAAATTCTATATCCCTATTAGTAAATTTTAATAGATCATCTATAATTGCCTTATGATTATCAGCTTTATCTCCAGAATGTCCTATAATTACTCTATACTTCGTATTATTTGGGTTATACTTGCTTTTTATCTCACATAAATAATTAAATTGATTTTTTGAAAGATAGGTATATGATAAATGAATTGTCTTCATTTCTTTACTCACATATTGCTTAACATTTATCATATCAACAAGATTAGAACAACCTATTGCCAAAAAATATTTTAATTTTTTACTATAAAAATAATTTCCTATTCGTGACTTCAATGTATTTTGAGACCTGTTAATATCATGTCCCCAGGTTCTTAAAATACAATGCTTAAGCGCACTTTTTCTTGTAAAAATAATTCGTAATTTACTAAATGTTATTGAATGCAAAATAATTATATTATTATAATTTAAATAAGTTTTAAAAATATTTTTTTTATCAAGAAAAATTATATTCTTATAAAATTTAAATATTTCATCATATACAGATTTATAAGGGGTCACAAAAATATAATTATTTAAATCAAACATATTCGATTCTGTATAAATTTTTATTAAGTCTCTATAAAATTTACATGAACTATCCTTATGCCCTAATACATGAATATATTTTCTATTGTGATTGTTCATTAAATCTCACCTCATTGCAGTAATTTGTAATACACACTACATAAATGATGTAGCTATTTTAATCTTCATTATATTTTTAATATATAACCATCTTAATTAAACAATAATTATTATAAAGATAATATAATAATTATATATTTTTTCATATTTGATGATTTAGATTTTATAATACACATGATAAAACTATCAATTATATATAATTAGTTTCCTAAATACTAACATATCCTTTCTTTTATTCTTAAAAACATAATGGAATTCAGCACAATAAAATATAATTTTCAAAATAATACTTACATTATTTTGAAAATTATTTAAACAATTTGATATTAGTCCATAAATAAATCTATATGTTTCTTTACCATATTTTCAATTGTATATTCTTTTGCTATTTTAATACATTCTGGAATCACTCGGTTTTTATTTTTCAAATACTGATTTATTCCTTTTTCAATTTCATATTCTGTTAAATCTTTGACAATATAACCAACTTTTTCATTTTGAATTAATTCTTGAGCAGCTCCACATCTAGATGTTGTTATGCAAAATAATCCATGAGAAAGGGCCTCATTAATAACTAATCCCCAAATATCTTCGTTTGTTAATAAAATAAAAATATCTGAAGCATTATAATATTGTTTTAAATCTTCATAATCCATATGTTTAATTATTGCTATTCTACTATCTTTAGAAGTTAAGGACAATAATTCCTCTTTTAAAGGACCAGCACCAATAAAAAGGGCTTGAAAATCAATATATTTTAATTTCATAAGCAATTCTGCTGTTTTTAAAACATTTTTTCTCACAGAAAACGATCCAACAAAAAGTAATGTCAATTTATTTTTAATACCGATACGAGTCTTAGCTAAAACCTTATCATTTATAGATATATTTTTAATATCTTTTTCCATTAAGCTAGAAAAAGGATATCGTATAATATTTTCATATTTCACTCCGTTTTTTACTAAATATATATCAGATAAATAATTAGGAGAAAGAGCATATTTAGCATTATAGAAAACAGATTTCTTTATAATATTTTTTATGAAATTTTTTCTATAAAATGCCCCGTCAATCTCAATTGAATAATTAATCCTTTTTATTTTTAAATAATACATACCACAAATACTAGACAAATTAGTAGGATTACATATTACAATGGACTTAAATCTATTTTTCATCAAAAATTTAACTAATTTTAAAGAAAATTTGTTTTCCTCACAGTTTTTATCATCTAATACAATATAATCAAAATCTATATTTCTAGTTGTTAACCATCCATCAACTCGCTGTTTAGTTTTTGAAGCAGAAAAAACAACAAAAATATTCATCTGTTTAGATAATAAATTTAAAAATTTTACTCTATAAGGGGATGGTCCGTCTAAAACAAATAACACATTATTATCCATAAAACTGTTCCTTCCATTTAATTATTTGTTCAGTCGGTATTTTAATATCGTATAGAATATCGGTATCGATCATAGATAATAATTTGCCTATTTCTTCCCTTTCTAAAATAGGAAGATTAAAATTATCAGACATTTCTTTAGCCCTATTATCTATTGAAATTATGATACATCTACGATAAAAATGCATTGCTCTAATTCCGCCATGTAATCTTGTTCCAATATAATCTATATCATTATTATTTTTTAAAAAGTTATCGTATGCTTTTAATGAGGGAGGAATTAATATAACTTTATCACGATATCCCAACTTCTTTAAATATTCTATATCTCCCCCTCCTTGTGGAAAAAAATAAACCTTATCATATTTTTCAAATAAAATATTAATCATTTCTATATCTTTATCAAAATCTTGATTATAATCTGTAATAGTAAAAATAACATTTTTTGATTTTTTTTGATTGATTTTCTCACAAAACTCAGACGTAAACCTCCATAATGTTGGACATCCAGTATTTAAAACATTACTTATACCTATAGATTTTAGTTTATCTTTTGTATATTCATCTCTAACACTATGAAGATATTTTTTAGATAAAATTCTTTTATATAATAATTTTGTATACATATTTATCTTATTATTGTACTGCCATATTCCAACACCTACTAAAATCAAATTGTTGATGTAAATTGAATTTCTAAGAGTAATATCCCATTGTCGCTTAATTCCTAAAAATGAAGATTTTAAAAGATTACTGCCACAAACAAACTGATATCTAGGACTCTTAATTGTTCTTAAATATCTGTAACTTAAAGGTAAATGAGTTGATAATGATAAAACAGTTTTATTATTAATCACCTTACTCAATTCTTCTCTAATACAGGTAGAAATAATTTCATCTCCTATATTGTAACTAGATAAACCTGGATCATGTAATATAATTAAATCTTTTATTCTTTTCATAATTAACAAAAAAATTACAAACAAACACATAGCAAATAATAGAACTTGTCATATGTAATTTTAGTAATTTTCTTAATTTCTCCTTTCTCGTTAATACAAATCTTTAATGTCATACCTTATTTGTCTATACTTATATATATCATCAGAATTAAATATAGTTACGTAATGATAATTAACTATTTCTTTTGAATAATAATTTCCTTCATCTAAAAAAGCGTTTATATTTTTTGCTGTTAAAAAAAATATCATTACACACATGCCAAAATAAACTATCAATCTATCTATTGAAACATTATTCTTTGTTAAAAGTTTAGGAATAATTAATATTTCTATAGCTTTAAAATACATAGTACCTCGAGCAGATAATAAATGATTACCTATTAACACTAAATATAAAATAAAACCTATCATATAAATATAATAGAAATTTTTTGTCACCCTATCTATGCTTGTTGCTTTGTGATATAAATAAGTTATAATTGCTAACATTACTAAACGTTCAAGAAATTGTAAAAAAACTGTATTAATAATATTTATCAATCCATTACTAAATATCACAAATGAAGATATTAATATACCGCCACTAAATAGATAAAATATTATTTTTTTATTCAATTTTGGAATTATCAAAATTATTAATAGTGCTAAAGCGCTAGTATGTATAAATGAACATATTGTAACACCAAAAATATATGCAATATATTTTTTATTCATAAATAGGTCTAATAAAACAGTAAAAAAGATTGCTAAGACTAACCCTTGTCTTATAGCAGACATATAATAAACCAAGTAAATTGAGTGAAAAGAAAGAATTAACGATAATATTTTATAATTATTAACATATTTATTAATTGTATATATAAAGCTTGCAAAAAGAAAAATAGAAAGAATTAATATAAATATTTCATACGAAACCCCCATTTTAGCAAAGATATAATTTATAGCTTTCCATAACTTTTCACTATGAATGGGATAGTTAATTGCTTGATTTAAAGAATTTGACTTTCCCAATACCGAATAAATATACATATACGAAAAGTAATCACTACCTTGTCCAAACCTAAAAATTAACATTATCCCCATCAATAAAGCATTTATTTTAAAAAGAATACTCTTAAATTTTTTTTTTGATAATTCTGTAATTATTCCAGTTACTAATAAAAAAACAATTAAACATATATACAAACTCATAATTTAATTCCTTCTATCTGCAATAAATATTGTTATACTTTTCCGTCATTTCTTTTATTGATATTTTTTCTAAATTTATATTTGGCAATTTTGTTGATTGCATAATGACAGAAAATAATCTTATCTCTTCTTTTAAAATCCTTGAATCACTACTCAAGTGAGCACTTTCTAAACTTCCACCAGTATCAAATGTTAGCACCGGTGTTTCACATGCAATCGCCTCTAAATTTACTGTTGGATAATTATCTTCTAACGTTGGATTAAAAAATACTTCGGCTGCACTATACCACTCAACTAACTCCTGAAAATTTTCTGTTCTAGTAATTCCAATAATATTACTAGGAACTTTTTTTATCTGTTTTTTATTGAGCCCAATTAAAACAATTTGATAATTATTATCCAATTGTTTCGATAATTCAATAAATATATCTAACCCTTTCTTTTTATCCCATACCGAAGCAACACCTAATATTACTTTTTTTCCTTTAATACCATATCTTTCTTTAATATCTGATTTAGTATACTTAAATATAGTCGTATCTACCCCATTGTTAATTACTTTGATTGGATAATCTTTAAAAAATGAATCAATTATTAAATTTCTTAACCAATTACTAGGACTTACTAACATTAAATTATCTACATTAGTAAATAAAAATTTTTTTAACCAATAATTTCTATTGCATTTATCAATTAATGATTTTGGATATTCATTTTTTCTAACACATTTTTTACATTCATTTTTCCACTGTTCACATTTTTCATACTCAAAATGTGGACAATGACCAGTAAAAGCCCAACAGTCATGTAAGGTCCATATCTTCTTTATTTCAGGATGTTCTTTTAAATATTTAAATAATATTTCAATATTTACATAGTATCCATGGATATTATGTAAATGTATAATATCTGGCTTAAATTCTTCAATCTTTTTAACAAACTTCTTGGTGGCTTTTTTACTGCCAAATCCACTCGCATCAAATAATCTAGCTTTTAATACATGTAAATAGATATCTAGTTTGTTACCTATTTTAATTGTTTTAAATTCTTTTGGTGCTTCTCCTCTTCCATATGCAATACAACACTCATGTCCAGCTTCAACAGCAGCTTTGTAAAGATTTTTACAAATTGTGCCAGTTGATCCATTACATACTGAGTTAATAAATAATATTCTAGACATTATTTAGTCTCCCAGTCTTTTAATTCATCTCTTACTAATTTTACTTCTAATAATTTATTTTTTACTTCTTGTAATGTCATCAATTTTGTGTTATTTGAATTGAACTGTGTTAATGTATTTTTTTCAATACCTTCAAAGAAATACTTATCATAGTTTAAATCTCTTTTATCTGCTGGTACTCGATAGAAATTACCTAAATCTATTGCATTGGCACATTCTTCATCAGTAAGTAATGTTTCATACATCTTTTCTCCATGTCTAATTCCTATTACCTTAATTTCATTATCAGCATTAAATAATTCCTTTACCGCCTTTGCCAATACTTCAATTGTACAAGCAGGTGCTTTTTGAACAAAAATATCGCCACTTTCTCCATTTTCAAATGCAAATAACACTAAATCTACTGCTTCTTCTAGTGTCATGATAAACCTTGTCATTGTTGGATCTGTTACCGTTAAATCATTTCCTTCTTTTATCTGGTTAATAAAAAGAGGTACCACACTACCTCTTGATGCCAATACATTTCCATATCTTGTACACATGATTGCTGTTTTATCTGGGTCTACTGTTCTAGACTTAGCTACGATTACTTTTTCCATCATTGCTTTACTTGTTCCCATTGCATTAACCGGATAAGCAGCTTTATCCGTTGATAGACATACTACTCTTTTAACTCCACATTCAATTGCTGCAGTTAAGACATTTTCAGTTCCCAAGACATTTGTCTTAACAGCTTCAATTGGAAAGAACTCACAAGATGGTACCTGTTTTAAAGCTGCTGCATGATAAACATAATCAACGCCATGCATTGCATTTTTGATACTGTTTATATCACGGACATCACCGATATAAAACTTAAGTTTATAAAAAACATCAGGATATTTAGCCTGATACTCATGTCTCATATTATCTTGTTTTAATTCATCTCTAGAAAATACTCTAATTTCTTTGATATCAGTTTCTAGAAATCTGTTTAATACTGCATTACCAAAGGAACCAGTTCCACCTGTAATGAGTAATATTTTATCTTTAAATAATGTCATATTATTTCCCCCATCATTTGTTCTAAATCATCAATAAGTACATTTTTATTGAAATTTTGCATCCCATATATATAGGCTTTATTTTTGTAATCTTCTAACTCATTCCTATCTAAAGAAATAAATTTATCACATGTTTCTACCAGAGACTGTACAGATATTTCTTTACTTACAATTCCTGCCTTAGATTCTTCAATTATTCTTTTTCCTTCGCCACTTACACATCCAATTATAGGGACACCACATGCTAAGTATGTTTGCAACTTGGCTGGTATTGTCATTTCAAACACAGGATTAGGTTTGAGTATCAATAATGCGGCATCTGCATCTTTAAGATATTTAGGAATTTCATTTTCTGGTTTAAATCCATAAAACTTTACGATATTTTCAAGTTTATACTTTTTGACCAACATTTCCATATTACCTTTATTTCTACCATCACCTACAAAATGCCAACGTATTTTTGTATCTCTTAATTGATTAGCAGCTTCTATTGCTATATCAATTCCCTGAGCTTCACCAATATTTCCAGTAAATACTATATTAAAATAATTTTTGTTATAAAAAGATACTTCTCCATCTGTTTTATTTACCACAGAATATTGAGGCCAATACTTAACTTTATCTATATCTTTTACTCTCTTTTGTATTTTTGGGACAAAACTAGGACTAGCTGCTAAGATAATATCACTGTATTTATAGATATAACTAACTAGTTTATTGATAATAAAATTAATGACACAATTATTTATACCAGTAACCGCAATAATATTTTCTGGCCACAAATCTTGGATATTTACAATAATAGGAATTTTCTTTTTCTTTTTTATTTTTATTGCTGGTAAAACTACTGTTATTGGTGATACTTCAAAAACATATATTAAATCAAAATCATGATTGACTAACTCTTTTGCTTTTTTGTTTGCTTGATAAACAAAACTTAGATAATTTCTAATTAAATTTAATGAGCCTGTTTTCCTTGGATACAGTTTACAGCGATAAATTGGTATTTCATTCCATATTTCATCACAATTTTCATTTAAATTATATCCATCAAAATATTCACCAGCTGGATAATTAGGCAAGCCTGTTAAAACAGTAATATTGTGTCCTCTTTTTTTTAATTCTAAAGCAAGATCATTTATCCTGAAATTTTCAGGATAAAAATACTGTGATACAATCAATATCTTCATAAACGTACCTCTGTTAGATGTATCGATTCATTTAACGAATATTGAACATTTCTTTCTTGTCCCTGATACTCATAACTCATATTTCCAAATGCTTTATTACACATGCCACCAATCTTTCCTGGAAATTTAGATAATATAAAAACAAATGGATTTAATAACTTTGTTAGGTGTATATTCTTTCCATTTGCTTTTGCTATCTCTTGTACCATCTTTGATGTTGATACATATTCTTCATTCTGCGGAAAATAGATTCCACTATTTTCCTTATTAATACATTCTTTTATGAAATAACATAAATTACCTATATAAAGCATACTTCTTTCATTTTTGATATCTGGAAATACTGGTAATTTTTTGGCCAGTTTTGATAACATCTGATAATTCCCTTTACTTCCAGGTCCATATATCATTGGTGGTCTTAAGATGCATATTTTAAAGTTATCATCATCTAATGTTTTTAATTTTATTTCTGCCTGTAATTTACTGTCACCATAAAAATTGGCCGGTTTAGGTTTTGTATCTTTGGTTATTAACTTTTTCTTTCCATAGGGTGCACTTTCCCCATAAACTATAATCGATGACATATAGATAAATTGTTTTACTTTTGACTTTTTAGCTTTTATTGCAGTTTCATATGCTAAATCACAATTGACCAGATAATATAGTTTCTTTCTCTCTTCACTTACATGTCCTACGTCTGCATGAGCTATTCCAGCAACATGAAAGACTGAATCATATCCACTAAAATCACATTCTTTCCAATTTGGATTTATCATATCTAATATATCTATATGATAATCATCTGAATAGTTTTCTTCGATATACTTTTCAAACGATGTACCGATATAACTATTAGCTCCAGTTATTAATATTTTCTTCATGTTATATCACCATCTTTTTTATGTAATTCTCCAGTTCCTCCTTCAACTACTCCATCTGATTTAATAACTGACAAAATAGTTCCAAAGAAGCATTTAACATCAAATAAAAAAGAGATACGTTCCACGTATTCTCCATCTAATCTTGCTTTCACTGGTATTTCTAATTCATCTCTACCATTTATTTGTGCCCAACCGGTCAATCCTGGTCTTACATCATTAGCGTGATACTTATCCCTTTGAGCCACTAGATCATCCTGATTCCAAAGAGCTGGTCTTGGTCCAATGATTGACATCTCGCCTTTTAGAATATTAAGTATCTGTGGTAATTCATCTAATGATGTCTTTCTGAGAAAATGTCCCGCTTTAGTAATATACTGATCAGGATTTGCTAACATATGAGTTGGCATATCTTTTGGTGTATCAATATACATCGTTCTGAATTTATAAATATTAAAATATGTTTTATTGATACCAACTCGTTTTTGTTTAAATAATATTGGTCCTTTACTATCTAATTTTATCCAGACACACAAAATTAGAAATACTGGACTTAATACTATCAATCCACAAAGCGATAAAATAAAATCAATAATTCTTTTTATCCCCTTTTTATACATCCATTATCCCCTTTCTTCGATAATATTCTTTCTATCAATAACCATTGAACTACCAATAGTTTCAAATGATTGAATATGTGTTTTTGGTCTAATCACACAGTGCCCATATATTAATGAAAATTTATCAATGACCGTATCATGATGAATAATTACATTACTGCTAATAATCGATCCTTCTTTTACTACTGCTTTTGATTCAACTGATGCAAATGGAAAGATAACTGTTCCTTCTTCAATAATTGATTCTGGTGAAATAAAAGACATCAAATCTATCAAAGTTGCAACAGTCAAGTTAATTCCTTTACATTTTTTAGTTAGCTGATAACGTATTTGATTATTACCAATTGCTACAAATACCTCATCATAATCATTTTTAATTTTAGATAAATCATCTATCTTGCCTACTACATAGTCATCATTTGAATTATCATCTAAAAAATGAATCGTATCATAACGATTCATCCGCTTTGCAATGTCATAGCAGCATCTTCCATGTCCACCAGCTCCAATTATTAATAACTTTTTCATCAATTTGATACACCTTCTTCCTTAAGTTTATAAGTTGGTACGATGTCTTTTACTAATAATCGAACATCACTGGTTTCTTTATAAACTGCTTCTTTTAAGTTTGTTAGTTTATTAAAGAAGGTTGTTTCATCTAATGCGATTGGTTTGCCAATGTGAATTAGATGATTTGGTGTATCCTGTAATCCTTCTTCTTTCATTAACAATTCTTCATATAATTTTTCACCCGGTCTTAATCCAGTATATTTAATCTTGATATCAACATCCGGTTCATATCCTGAAAGTTTAATTAAATTACGAGCCATATCTGCTATTTTTACCGGTTCTCCCATATCCAAGATAAAGATCTCACCACCTTTAGCATAGGCTCCAGCTTGTAAGACTAAAGAAACAGCTTCAGGTATTGTCATGAAATATCTGATGATATCAGGATGGGTTACCGTTACTGGGCCTCCTTCTTTGATCTGTTTTTTAAATAATGGAATAACCGATCCGTTTGACCCTAAAACATTACCAAATCTTACTGCTACATATTCTGTTTGCGACTGTTTATTGTAACTTTGAACAATCATTTCACAGATTCTTTTAGTGGCGCCCATGATATTAGTTGGATTTACTGCTTTATCAGTTGATATTAAAATAAATTTCTTAGTTTTATATTTATCAGCAGCTTTTACTACATTCAATGTTCCAAAAACATTATTTTTAACTGCTTCATTAGGACTATCTTCCATCAACGGTACATGTTTATGTGCTGCTGCATGGTAAACAATATCAGGTTGATATTTTTCAAATAATTTATCCATTTTTTTGGAATTTCTAACTGAAGCAATGATTGTTTCTAAATTAAGGTTAGGATATTTATGCTTTAACTCTAATTGAATGTCATAGGCATTGTTTTCATAAATATCAACAATAATTAACTGTTTAGGACCACTAGCAGCAATCTGACGGCATAGTTCACTTCCAATCGAACCACCGCCACCAGTTACCATTACTACCTTACCAGTTACATAACGAATGATATCTTCAATATCAACCTTAATAGGCTCTCTACCAAGCAAATCCTGTATTTCTACATCTTTAAAATCACTAATATGAATATCACCATTGATCATCTGATAAATACCTGGCAATTTTTTTATCTGACATTTTGTTTCTTTACAAATATTTAAAATATTGGCTACTTCTTTTCGATTACCAGAAGGCATTGCTAGTAGCATCTCCTCAACACCAAACTTTTTAGCTGCTTCAATGATTTTTTCACGTCCCCCATAAACAGTTACATCATGAATTCGACGTCCTTGTTTTGACTTATCATCATCAATAAAACAAACAACTTTTTTGTAAACCGAAGGATTATAAGTAATCTCCTGATAAGTCTTTTCCCCAGCTAAACCTGCTCCAATAATCATTACTTTTTGTAATTCACGTCGGCTTTTAGGGACAATATGTGATTTATACATTCGAATAAAACGATATGAAAACCTTGTTATTCCTAAAAATAACGTTAATAATAAAAAATACAAAAAATAACATGCTTCAGGTAAATCCTTGTTAGCTATTTCAAAAATAACTGTATTAACCAAACTACAAAAAATCGATGACGTTATTACATTAAACAACTCAGTTACCGAAGCAAATTGCCATAAGCTTTTATACATTTTCATTAAAAACAAAATAGCAATATTTAAAATAATCACTATCAATAAGACGCTATTGATATTACTGATATATGTTTGTTCTAATGAACCCTCAAACCTAAGTATCAAGGAACCATACAAGGAAAAGATGATACTTAATATATCAGCAATAATTAACATTAATTGCCTTACCCTCAATTTCCTAATATCCATTTTCTTTCCCAAATATTAGATCCTTACAGATCTATCACTCTTCTCTCCCTTCACTTATTTTTAAACACAAAAAAAGAACATAGTCTCCCCTTACCCCAAGGGAAGACTATGTTCAAATTATAAAATGTGCGGTAAACCAGCTACATTTATCTAATTTTGCTTGTAATTTCCAATCCGGCAACAAACCTGCGATCCATAAATTCTAAATCTAAAGTCGCTAGTTTATTGTGCTTGTCCACTTTTACAATGTGATCTTGATAATGAACTAACGGTCCTTTGTATATTTTAGCTCGTTTATCTTCAATAAATGCTTGGGACATTCTCAAGATACCTTTGCTATCTAACATATACTCAAACATTTTAATTTCATCATCTCTCAACGCACTTACATCTGCTTTTTTTAATTCTTTAATCAAACCTTCTTTAGGCTCTTTAATATTAAAAAGAAATTGGTCAAAATCTAATTGCTCTAAATTACTTCTTACAAAAATATAGCCTGGAAACAATGGTTTAATTGCATTACCTTTTATATCTCTTCGATAATACTCATACATTGGTATAAAAGCATCTAAACCGTTTTTTCTTAAAAGTGAACACAATTTATCCTCTTTAACAACTAAAACAAATAATACATACCAGTTCATTAATTCACCTAAGACTTGCTAGTAACTTCTAGAGGAACCTTAATCATTCGTCCAAACAAACTACCTAAAAAAGCAGTTCTTTTATGACGATCAATTTTTTTAATCATTTCCTCTTTTCCCATTAACGGTCCTTCTTGGACAATTAATTTAGAATTAACTATTACTCCTGTTGAATGTACAATTGAATGATCTTTATTTAATAATGATTCCAAAAATTCTTTTTCCTCATTACTCAAAGACATCACTGATTGTGTATCATTTTGCAATACTTTCATCGTAGAGCTTAGATTGCCCTCTAATTTACTTACAACATCATAAAACTCTTTTGAATCAAGATTTGTTTCTACAAAGATATAATTTGGATACATTGGTTTTTCTATAAACATTTTCTTACCATCTTTTTTCCAAAAGCGTTCCGACTTAACAATAAAAGCTTTCATATCGGGTTGTTTGTTGAACCAGACCAATAAATCCTTAATTTTTTCATTATTTTCAAAAATAATATACCAATTCATCCAATTCCCCCTTAAAATATATAGTAGCTCCTAATCATAAAATTACATAAATTAAAATAATCTTAGACCACTAAAAAAAGTGCTTAGTTAAATAAGCACTTTAAGAAACTGACAAGAATCAATGACTAGAAATATTAATACTTGCGAATTTATCTATCCAATCTTTTTTAGATTTAAATGATGAATGAACATAACGATCTAATGTAATTTGTGAACCACTGTGACCTAGAATTTCACTTAAGCATTTGATTTCAAATCCTTCCTCAATGCATAATGTTGCAAATGTATGTCTTAACATATGAAAATTAGCACTTTCAATCTCTGCTAGTTTAATATACCTTTTAAACTTTTTTTCTAATGCCCGTGGTTCGATAAATTTATCTGGTTTACCTGTTAATAAGTAACAGTCATCATTTTGTTTAAACTTTTTAAATAAAGGAATTAGATTTTTAGGAATTGGTATTTTTCTTATAGAAGTTGCACTTTTTGGTGACTGTTCTATTATTATTGTTTTAGGACCATTACCTTCTAAATTTTTAATTCTCTGCATGGTCTTTTCAATGTACAAGTAATCTTCATCAAGATTAATATTACCCCACTTTAAAGCACAAAGCTCTCCAATTCTGATACCAGTTGCCATTGCGATTAAAACCCCGAATTTACAAGGATCAATATCTTGTAATAAAACATTGTTTAGATTAATAAATTCTGCCTTAGTTAATATTCTACTCTCCTTTTTTGGGTTATGAGGATAAACAATATTAATATTTATATTAATATTATATTCAGTTTGAATAAACTTAAATACATTTTTTAAAATTAATAAAATATCTTTTACTGTTTTAGAAGATAACGGATTCCCATTTTTACCTTTAGTTAACAAACTATTAGTAAAAGCATCTATATGACGACTGGATAAATCCTTTAGTGGAATTTTATCAAAATAAGGTAATAAATAATTATCTACTACACTATAATATTTTACATAAGTAGAAATTTTGAAACGGACTTTGTGAAACTTTAACCATTGGCGAATATAAAAACCTAAAGTATCTTTACTAATAACAAGATTTCCATTAGCTAAAGCAACACATATTCTGTCTCTCTTTAACTTTACTTCCTTATATGTTTTAGCATAAACACTTCCATAAACCTTTTTATTATCGTTTGTTATTTCTTTAACATATCTCGCCTCCCATCTACCATCTTTACGATGAAAAATATTTTCTCCTCTTCTGGGCATAACTCTTACTCCTTTCTTATAATTATTTCTCCTGACCACAAATTGACCAAAAATAAAATAAAAAAGTACCTAATATAAGTTAAATTTTTACTTTTTTTCTTAAAAATATGGCTAAAATTAAAATTTTACACGATTTTCCTATCATTTTATTAAAATAAATGCTAGAATGCTATCGTAGCAATTAAAATTTACTTGTTCGTAGAGTATTTTACTCTGCGACATTTTTATTTTTCCACCTTTTTTAAATTTTATACAAAAAAAGGCAAAGTAGTATTAAAAAAATTTTTATACTATCTTTACCTTTATAAAAGCCATCAATACATAAGTATATTCTTATCATCCGGTAAGGTATTGCACCCTTTTAAACCATATTTTCTGCTTCTCAAAATGATTCATATAAATTATCTGGTTGTATTTAAATAATAACACAAATGACCAAATTGGTCTATAAAAAATTAAAAATATAGATTATAGCCAGCTGTTTTAATAATAATTTATCTAACTATATAATATAAATACTTTTCAAAAACTAAAATTACTTTTTTTTAGACTTTTTTTTAGAAGATAATAAAAATATTGTCGATTCAACAATAAAATGTTAAAATATAGAAAAGTAAATAGATGACTTTGAGCATATTGTAAAAATATTACAGAGTGAAAAAGCTGATTACTAACTGGAATATACCAGATTTTTACATATGTTAATGAGGTAAGGATCAAAAATAAGCTAATATTTAGTTTATTTTAGGTTCTTACCTTTTTTGTTATTTAAAGGAGACTAGAGAAATGAAAAAAATAAGACTTAATATTACTGATTTTAAAATAATTATTGATAATGATTACTACTACGTTGATAAGAGTTTATTGATTAAAGATGTTTTGAATGAAAAAGTTGTTTTTTATATTCGACCTAAAGGATTTGGTAAAAGCTTAAATATGAGTATGCTATATTATTTCTTTTCCATAAATGAAAGTAACAATAGTTATTTATTTGAACAATTAAAAATATCACAAGATAAAAAAGCTAAACTTCATCAAAATAAATATCCAGTAATTGCCCTATCATTTAAAGATTTAACAGCTAATAATTTTAATGATATGATCATTGGCTATCAAAATATACTTAAAACCTGGTTAAAAAATAATATTGCTAATTACAAAAAAGAAGCCACTCTATATAATCTCACTACAGAAAATATATCTATTATTGACCTATCAAACTCTTTATCAACCATTAGTCAATATTTAAAAGATTACTACCATCAAAATGTAATAATTCTAATTGATGATTATGATACCCCATTATATTTCAGTTCATTTAATCACTATAACGACAAAGCAGAACAATTTATCAATAATTTAATCAAACACACAACTAATAATAAAGCAATATTCAAAGCTATCTTTACCGGTAGAACAACTTTAAAATACGAATACTGTTATATTTATAATTATCAAAACAATACTATTTTTACTCCTTCTAAAAATATTTATTTTGGATTTAATGAAGAAGAAATAAAAAATTTACTACAAGCATACCAGCTAATATCTAAATTACCAGATATTAAAAAATATTTTGGCGGTTATTATTTTTCCAACCAATTATTATATCATCCTGCTTGGGTCATAACTTATCTTAACAATCCTAAAAATTATGAAATTAATGTCATTGAAAATGATTTTTGGATCAATGATCTTTTAACAACAAAAAGTTTTTTAATAGAAACAGAATTGAATAAATTACTTTCAAATAGAACAATAACTAAAAAAGTTAATCAAAATATCTCATTTTCAAATCTAACATTTCATAACAATATCTATAGTTATTTTATATTTAATGGATTACTTACTTTGGATGGCAGTGTCAATAATTATCTAACGATCCAACATTTAAAATTACCTAATCTTACTACGAAAATGCAATGTTTAAACATATATTATCACTGGTATCAAAATTATATTATTAGTAAACGTGAAAAATTTCTTTATGCCTTATTTAATCACGAAACAAATACTATCCAGGAAATATTCATTAAAATCATGAATATCTCATTTGTACCGCATGTTTACAATATTGATTATTATCAAGGTTTGCTAGAACTATTATTGGGTCCATTAATGCAAAAATCCAGCAGTCAGCCGACTTTTGTAGTTTATAATCGACAAACTAAATATGAATTAAAATTGGCATCGATCTATTTGACTATTTGTAATGCCCGGGATAAGTTTTTTAATCTAATCAATAATGATGTTATTAATGATGCGAATAATTTAAATTATGAATTATTAGTCTATCAAAACAATTGCTTTTTTAAAGAAAAATGACCTTATTTATACTAGGTCATTTTCTTTAAAATTAATATCTAATTTAATAAATCCATATCATTAGCAATTTGATTTAACTTTTCTTCCAATTCCTGTTCATCAAAAACATCAAATTCATCTAATACTGCTTTTAAACTAGGATCATCTAATAATCGTAATATCTCATCTTCCAAGCCAAATGCATCGATAATAGCTTCATCAACTTCTTGAAAGACTTGATCACGATGATATCCAATATTATTCTTTCTAAGAAAATCATATACAATAAATAGAATATTTAAATTTGACATTGCTAAATACTGTGGTTTTCCATATTGATTAGAAAAATCAATAATTATATCTACTAAAATTTTATTAATCTTTTCAACTGTTGGACTTTCAATTTTTCTTACAATATAGTCGTCTTCACTAACGATAACCCCATAAATATCTAACTTATTATCATGATTAAACGCATTAAAAGGCAACGCTACAACATCTAAACAAACTTTTTGATTAAGAATATTTTGATTAGTAATTGATTTACTTGGACTATAATGACAATCAAAATGATTAAAATCTACTTTTATTTCATGAACAAAGATATTACTTGCCTGATAGATACCGTTATATACTTCTATTTCCAACATTTCATCTTCATCAGTAACCTCATTATTACCACTTAACCCAATAGCTAAATCGTTTAAATATTTCAACAACCCGGCACCTTCACTAGTTTTAATCAAATCTGGAATATAACCAGGTTCGTTTTTTAAAGCAATATATCGTCCATTATTATCAATAGATAACTTAGTTTCAAATTTAAAATTCAATAATAAAAATGTCCAGCAATGTGTAAAGATATTATCAGAAAAAGAGTAATCAGTATAATAAAAGCCTTCAAGTAAATCATCATAATCTTCATACATTTGCAACATATAGCCTTCTTGTACTTTTAAAATTACCCAGTAACTAACAGTTTCACTAATTAATTTTATTACTTGAAAGTTATTTATATCCCGCTGATCAAGACAATTTCTAATTGTATCCAGTGCTAATTTAAAATCATCACGATATAAGCTTTCGTTAAGACGTTCTTCAACTTCAATTTCCATTAATTGATGGTTAGTTTTTTCTAAATCAAAAGTAATCTGATTAAAAACAAAATCATCTGCAATAAGTTCTTCGTATAAAGATATCCCACCACAATCTTCAATTAAGTTATAACCTCGATACTTCAATACAACCGGGTATCGCTTAACATCTTCAACAACTTTTTCAACTTTAATTTTAAAATGCCAGCAATCACCATAGTCATAACAATAATCAAATGTCATCCCATCTTCAAGATACTCATTTAAATACTCAAAACAAGAGATTGTTTCATAATTATTAAATATCTGTTCATATTCAAAATCATTACCAGGAATCCAAATTCTTTTCTTTCTAATTTTAAAATCATATAAATGACAATTTTCAAAAGCAAATATTTTTTGAATTACGAGATGTAAACTATTAAATGTTAATTTTTCTGGTACAATTACACGACGCCACATTGGCTTACTGCTATCTTTCACATTAATTTTTAGCTGAAACCCATTCATATTAATCTCCTTTGCTTCGTCACTAATATTATAACAAAGAATGATTATAAATAATATTATTATAGTTCTAAAGATAGAAATTATTTAAGACAACTTTTTATTAATTATCAATAACAATCTTTTCTTTTTTCTCACGATAGAAAATCATTACTAATATAATTGCAAAAATTCCAGCTGCAAGTTTGAAAATTATATACACTACTACATCAAAACTACTACTTACACTAGCTACAAAACCAAGCTGTCCCCCAAAAACATATGCACCTGCAACACTAAAAGCACCGTTTAAAATTTTACCTTTGCGATCCATTTTAAAAAATAACGGAATCATCGCTAAACTAGTTCCTAAACTAAGTAATAGTCCAATTAAAGCAGTACTATTAATTCCTAAATAACGACTAGCTTTAAAAATTAAATTAGGAAATTTTTTTATTAATATATCTGATAAAATCATTGATCCACATACAACAATTACCATCTTTAACACTACTACCATAGCCTCACTAATTAAGGAAGTTGTAGTAAAAGATAAATTAGTAAAAAATAATTGTAATACTACTAATCCAAACAATATAATACTTAAAATTTTAATGATATAGCCAAACAAAGTTAGCACAAAAATAGTTTTTTGATAAGATAAATATAGAGCAATTACTAAAACTAAACATAAAATAATAATTGGTAATAAATTAATCAATAAATTAGGAATTTGTAAATATAATGCACTAATTATTAAAACAACCGGCAAACTCAAAATGCCATATACTAATCCATTAATAAAAGGATCTAAATCATCTTTTCTTAACGATGATAAAAAAATCGGTAATTGAAAACTAATAGTCTGTCCCAAAGATGAAGTTAACAAAATTCCTGAAAATAATATAAATTCTTTATTAGATAAGCCACTTACGATCGAAAAACCACCCATATCTGGTGCTAAAAGCGTTCCAATAATAACTGATGGATCCAATGAAGAATTTGCACTTAAAGTTGTTATTGTATCAACATTATTTTGAATAAGTGAGATGGCTATACAATAAAATCCAACCATACTCATTGCAATGCTCCCCATTGAATTTAAACCTCTATCAAAAGCTTCTACTAACCCTAGTTTATTATTTAAGATCTTATCAACTAATCCTAATAAACATAACCCCAACATTATTAATACAAAAAAATTCATACTTCCCTCTTCACTACTTTCTAAATTTCTTACTTTTCTAATCTGTATTTTAAAAATACATATTACCTAATAGTAATAACAAAATCAAGTAAGAAAAACGCAGAATAAATTTTCTGCGTTAATAATTAATCTAAATCTTCACCATTGCTAGCGATAACTTTTTTATACCAATAGAATGAATCTTTTCTCTTTCTAGAAAAATCACCAGTACCATCATCATGACGATCTACATAAACAAATCCATAACGTTTTGCATATTGTCCAGTACCAGCAGAAACTAAATCAATTGGTCCCCAAGTTGTATAACCAATTAATGGTACTCCATCTTCAATAGCTTCATGCATAGCTTTGATATGTGGTCTTAAATATGCAATACGATAATCATCATGAATAGAACCATCTTCTTCTACTTTATCATATGCTCCTAAACCATTTTCAACAATCATTAAAGGAGTATGAGGATAACGACCATTTAATAACTTTAAAGTATAACGTAATCCATCAGGGTCAATTTGCCATCCCCAGTCAGAAGCTTCTAAGTAAGGATTTTTAGCTCCAGCAGTCATGTTTCCTTTTGTTTTTTCAGCCTCTTTATTAACTGTAATACAATTTGATTGATAATAAGAGAATGTATAGAAATCAACTGTTCCTTCTTTTAAAATCTTCTTATCTTCTTCAGTAATATATGAAGTATCAATATTATGTTCTTTAAAATAACGCCACATATATGAAGGATATTCACCACGAACTTGAACATCACCACAGAAATTATTTTTTAAATCATCTTCATCAAAAGCTGCTAAAACATCTTTTGGATTAGGTGTTAATGGATAAACAGTAGTATGGGCAATCATATTTCCAATCATAAAATCAGGATTAATTTCATGACCTGCTTTTACTGTTAACGCACTAGCAACGAATTCATTATGTAATGCTTCAAATGTTTTTTGAGGATCAGATTTTAAATCAGTTAATGGAATACGATGATCAGAATTAACATCTTCTGGATCCATAATTCCTAAACCATATAAATTTCCAATTCCACCTTCACCCATGCAGGCAATATTAATTTCATTAAAAGTTAACCAGTATTTAACTTTATCTTTGTAACGTTTAAAACATGTAGTTGCATATTTAACAAATAAATCAATTACATGTCGATCAGAGAAACCATTATATTTAGTTACAATATTCCATGGAATTTCATAATGACATAAAGTAATTAATGGTTCCATTCCATGTTTATGACATTCATCAATTACATCTTCATAGAATTTTAAACCAGCTTCATTTGGCTTATCATCATCACCATTAGGGAAAATACGACCCCAGTTAATTGAAAATCTAAATACATTCCATCCCATTTCAGCAAATAAGGCAATGTCTTCTTTATAATGATGATAAAAATCTACAGCTTCATGACTTGGATAAAAAGCTGTTGGATCTGTTTTTGGTAAGAATGTTCTAGGTGTATTAACGTCACCACCTAATAACATATCAGGGACACATAGTCCTTTACCATCTTCTAAATAAGCACCTTCACATTGGTTAGCAGCAACAGCGCCACCCCATAAAAATCCTTTTGGAAAACTCATTTTTGTACCTCCGTTTTTTATAGTTATATTTATGCTAACAATTATATAATGATTATTAAAATTTAACTTATTTTTTCATTAATTGAAAGATAAATTTTATTTATGCAAAGATAGCTGATAACTATTATCAATTAACTGATATATTTCTTCCAATTCAACTCGCCCATCTAAAATAATTGTAATCCAATTATCTTTATTCATATGATAGCCTGGAAAAATTTTATAATTATCTATTATATTTTTAATATCATTTTTTTGATATCTCAAATCTAATATTTCAACCATTTCATTAGACTCAATTTTTAATTTATCTTTACTTATAACTAAAACAGCGCCATACCATTTACGATTATTTTGATTTCGCCAGATAGCATTCTTTGGTGACCTTTTCCATAAAAACTCTAAATCATTATCATATTTTGCTTTAACATAATTAATTATCGCGATTGTTTGTTTACTTTTAAAAACATCTACATCACTACACTTATCAATAATATCATTAATAAGTGCTTCATAGATTTCTTTTATCTTAGCAACAAAATTTCCAGTCGCCCCTTTAACATCGACTAAATTATATTCTTGGTCATTTAATAAATCGATTACTTTAGCTATCTTTTGTTGTTTATTAATTTCTATTACTATTTTAAAAACACCATCATTTATTATCTTTTCATAATAATAATTATCTTCTTTTAAAATAAAGCCATATTCTACTAATCGATCATAATTAATTTTTCTATCCTTAAAATAATTTTCTAGATTACGCAAAATATGTTACCTCTATTTATTAGATACCAATTTCTTCTTTACATAATTAACATCAAGACAATAATCATTATAAAATGCTAGTCCACCACTTAAAACATAAACCTTCGAATATCCTCTTTGCATCAAAATTCGAGCACAATTATAAGCTCTTACACCAATCGCACAATAAATAACGATTGTTTTATCAGGATCTAGTTCATTATAACGTTTAATTAACTGACCATATGGAATATGATAAGAATTACTGATTTGACCATTAGCTCTTTCTTCATCTTCTCTAACATCTAATGTAATGACATTATCTTTTACCTGTTGATATTCATCAGGTAACATCATTTTAATATAACCATCAGCTATATTTTCACTAACATATCCTACCATATTGATTGGATCTTTTGCTGATGAAAATGGTGGTGCATACGCTAAATGCAAATCCTGTAAATCAGTTACTTGACCATGATAATTAATTACTGTTGCTAAAACATCAATACGTTTATCAACACCTTGATAACCAACTATCTGTCCCCCTAAAAGATAGCCTTCTTGATCATAAATTACTTTTAAAGTAATAAAAGAAGCATTAGGGTAGTATCCTGCATGAGCTTTTTGCTGTAAAATAATTGCCTCATAATCTTCATGACGTTTTAAACCTTGCTGATTTAATTGTTTTTCATTTAATCCAGTACTTGCTGCTACTAAATCAAAAACTTTAATAATACTGCTACCAAGTGATCCTGGATATCGTTTTTCTTTTCCAGCTAAAATATCTCCAAGCATTCTTCCTTGTTTATTGGCAGGTCCAGCCAAAGGGATCATTGTCTTTTTATGATTAATTAAATGCTCAACTTCAATAACATCCCCTATTGCATAAATATCTTCGATATTAGTTTTAAAAGTATCATCAACAATAATTCCACCAGCCAAATTACATGAAATACCAGCTTCCTTAGCTATTTTACTATTTGGTTTAACGCCGGTTGATAAAATAACCATATCATATTCTTTTTCAAAACGATTTGTTTTAACTACAATTTGATTATCATGATCTTCAAATTGAATTAATTCAGTATCTAAATTTAAATTAATTCCTTTTTGACATAACTTTTTATGAACTATCTGGGCCATTTCAAAATCCAAATTATTTAGCACCTGTAAACTTTTTTCAACAATATCTACTGCCACATTATTTTCAACTAAATTTTCAGCAGTTTCAATTCCTACAAAACCACCACCAACTACACAAACTGATTTAATATCTTCTAAAATAATCTTTTGTTTAATCTTTTCAAAATCATTAAATGACCATAACTGATAAATTCGAGAACTATCAATTCCTGGTATTGGTAATTTAATTGGTGAAGACCCTGTTGCAATAATTAATTTATCATAACTTTCTAAATAATTATCTTGATTTAAATGATCTAAAACTGTTACTTTTTTATTTTCAGCGTCAATTTTAATAACTTCATTTTGAACTCGTACATCTATTTGAAAACGACTTTTAAATAATTGTGGTGTCATTAATAACAAATCATCTCTACTAGAAATCACATTAGAAACATAATAAGGTAATCCACAATTAGCATAAGAAACATAATTTCCTTTTTCTAAAATAATTATTTTGTCATCTTTACTTAATCGTCGTAATCTTGCAGCCATACTAGCTCCAGCCCCAACACCACCGATTATTACTATTTTCATATTATCACTCCTCTACAAAAAAAAGCCATTATGGCTTTTTATAATATTCACTAATACTATCTTCATCATTATCAAAATAATTGATTTTCATTGCATCTTTAGCTCTTTTTAAAGTAGCATTAGCTTTTTTATTAGCTTTGATACATCCTTCATGTAATACACTCATAACATAGTCAATATCTTTTTCTAATTCTTGACGTCTTTGTCTGATTGGTTGAAGTGTATCTTCAAGAACATTGAATAAGAATTTTTTGATCTTAACATCTCCTAAGCCACCACGGCGATAATGATCTTTTAATTCATCTAAATTATGATACTCTGGTAAATATTTTTCAAAATGTTCATCTTTACAAAAACAATCTAAATAAGTAAATACAGTATTTCCTTCAACAGTTCCAGGGTCTTGAACACGAATATGATTTGGATCAGTATACATACTCATGACTTTCTTTCTAACATCTTCACTTGTATCAGCTAAATAAATACAGTTTCCTAATGATTTAGACATTTTAGCTTTTCCATCGATTCCAGGTAAACGTTGGCATACTTCATTTTCAGCTAACATAATTTTAGGATTTACTAAAACATCACCATAAATACGATTAAAACTATGTACAATCTCTTTAGTTTGTTCAATCAATGGCATTTGATCTTCACCAACAGGAACACAAGTTGCATCAAAAGCGGTAATATCTGCTGCTTGTGAAACTGGATAGTTTAAAAAACCTACTGGTATACTAGTTTCAAAACCTCTTTGTTTAATTTCTTCTTTAATTGTTGGATTACGTTGTAATCTTGATACTGTTACTAAGTTCATATAATATGCAGTAAATTCAAATAAAGCTGGTACTTGTGATTGAATAAACATTGTAGTAACTTTAGGGTCAAGTCCCACTGACATATAATCAAGAGCAACTTCTAATATATTACGACGAACTTTTTCTGGATTATCTGCATTATCTGTTAATGCCTGAGAATCAGCAATCATAATATAAATTTCATCAAATTTACCTGAGTTTTGTAGTTCAACCCTTCTACGTAATGATCCTACATAATGTCCTAAATGTAATCTTCCAGTAGGACGATCTCCTGTTAAAATAATATCCTTCATATAAATCTCCTTTTTCTAAAAGTAAAAAAGGTTTTTATCCTCAAGGATAAAAACCACTCTGCCACCTTGTAAGACACCATCATGTCCTTTTTCTTAACGCGAAAAACACGGCGCCACTACTCCCAACGGTTTCATTTTGCTTCTCACCAGGCCCATTCATCAACTAGTTTATCTTGATTTCCACCACCCATCAAGTCTCTTAAATAAAGCTTAGTTGATTACTCTTCCTAGCTAAACGAATTTAGTATAGTTAAAATGATAAAACGGTTAGCTGGATATTGTCAATAGTTTAGTTTTATTTTTTAATAAAAATTAAAGATTACCAGCTTCAACAAAATATTCCTGATAATAAATAATTCTAATCATATCTAATATCGCCATTATTTGATAATTAAAGCTAATACCATCAAATTTACCAGGCAGACTAAAGAAATACTTTATTTCCTTAAGATTTTCATTTTCTAATAGTCTATTTTGCGTAATTAACATTGTATTACAACATTGCAACTGCGCTAAAGATTTCTTTTGAATAAAATCACGTAAAGATCTTCCAGTTGAAGTGAAGAAAACAACAAAATCACCATCTTTAAAATTATTATCAGGATCATAAGCATGATATTGAATAACATTTTTACCAAGTGTAATTAAATCAGTTTGAAACTCAACAGCAATACTGCTAGGGAATAATCCACCAACAATAACAATTCGTTTAGCACGATAAATATCATGACAAATAGAAACAATACTATCCATAAAGCTATCATAATCATTTACTTCAATCATTTTAAATAAATCACGATAGCTGATACTTAACATTCTAGCTCGAATTTGATCATTTCTTAAAATATCATCAGCAACTAATTTTTCATGAAACTCTTCATAATTATTAAAACCTAAATAGTTTAAAAAACTATTAATTACCCGAGGATCAATTGCACTTTCCGTGCAAACTTGTTTAAAATCATATTCAATCATTTTTTTATAATTAGCAATTACAAAAGTACAAAATTGATAATAACCATCATAAAATAATGTTCCGTTTAAATACTTAATAATTCTTGACAATAAAATATCACCCATAAAACCAACCTCCTTGATTTTTTCACACTATTACTATAGCACTATTTACTGTCAATTAATTAATAAAAAAATATATTGAAAAAAATTTTACATTTTTTATTAAAAATACTATTACTAAATGAAATAATCATTTCATTTATTCCTTAGTCATCTTCATATACGTTTCTGTTTTATACTTGACATTTTTATCATAATCCAATTTAAAATAACAAGTATATATACAATCTAATAAATATAGTAACGATAACCGAGTTGAAAATGAAGAAATCTTATTATAGTGATTTTCATTAGGATTTAAATACAAATTATAATCACTTGATTGAATCATTGTTTTATTTGTTGTTGACGAAATCAAGACAATTGGTGTTTTATTTTTCTTCAATAACGTCATTACTTGTTCAACTAACATTCCCCTACCTTCAAAAGAAACAACAATAGCTACATGCTCTTCATTACTAGCAGCTGCTGCTAAAGACTGCTGGTATTGTTCAACTGGTACATTAACAACAACACCAATTTCTGACATTTGAAACTTAAAATTTTCAGCAAAATAAATATTACCTGCTGAAGTATAAATATCAATATACTTAGCCTTTTTTAAAGCTAAAGCAATTAGTCTTAATTGTTCTAGATCAATTAGATTATTTAAAGTAGTTAGTGTTTGTTCATACAACTCTTTCATTTTAACAGTAATTTGATACTGTGTTTCATTTTGCGAAAAAGGGTAGTTATAATCAATATCATTTTTTTCTTTCATATAATCACGAATTGAATTAGAAACTACCATTTTTAACTGTGACAATCCATTTAGTTTTAATTTTTTACACAAACGATAAATTGTTGGAATGGAAACAAAACAAGCAGCACTAATTTCATCAGCACTCATATTCACAAAACGTTCGGGATTATTTTTCATATAATCAACTAGCGTTTGTTCATTAGCAGTTAAATCAGTAAGATTATCTAATTTACTAAAAATATTCATTACAACATCCCCTTTTTATTATCTACTAATTATATTTTAAGATTTTAAGATTCTTTAAGCAAGAAAAAAAGGATTGATAAACAATCCTAATCTTCTTTTCCGTCCCAGCAATATGTACATAATTTACATTTATCTAGTCCGATTGATTCAATCATGTCATCTAAACGATGATAACGTAATGAAGTAAAGTTAGAACGACGACGAATTTCTTCACACATTTTTTGATATCTTTCACTATCTGGATCAGCGTATTCTTGTAATACTTCATCGCTTACATTATCACCTTCTAAATCTTTAATAACACGACGAGTAACCAAATCTAGTTCTGAACTTGAACGTGAAAAATTTAAATATTTACAACCAAATAAAATTGGTGGACAAGCAGGCCGAACATGAACTTCTTTAGCTCCGCTATTGTATAAAAATTCAGTTGTTTCCCCAAGTTGTGTTCCGCGAACAATTGAATCATCAATTAACAATAAACTCTTATCTTTTATTAATTCTTGAACAGGTATTAATTTCATTTTTGCAATCATGTTTCTTTGCTTTTGACTAGTTGGCATGAAAGAACGTGGCCAAGTAGGCGTATATTTTATAAATGGACGAGCAAAAGGAATTCCTGATGCATTAGAATATCCTACCGCATGGGCAATTCCTGAATCTGGTACCCCAGCGACACTATCAGGTTTAACATCATCTCTTTTTGCTAACAAATTACCACAACGATTACGCATTACTTCAACGTTGATACCTTCATAAGTTGATGTTGGATATCCATAATATACCCATAAAAATGAACAAATTTTCATTTTATCGCCTGGTTTTTGTTTAACTTCAACTTTATCTGGTGTCATATAAACAATTTCACCAGGACCTAAATCACAATAATGATGATATCCTAAATTTAAAAATGCACTACTTTCAAAAGTAACACAATACCCATTTTCTTTTTCACCAATAATTACTGGTGTTCTACCAAATTTATCACGAGCAGCATAAATACCTTCACTAGTTAGTAATAAAATACTCATTGATCCTTTGATCAATTCTTGAGCATGTTTAATTCCTGAAACAATATCATCTTTTTGACTAATTAAAGCAGCTACTAATTCCGTAGGATTAACTTCTCCTGAACTCATTTCTAAAAAGTGAGTAGTACCATTAGCAAAGCAATTAGTTTTTAATTCTTCTAAATTATTAATTCTTCCAACTGTTGTAATTGCAAAAGAACCAATATGTGATTTAACTAATAATGGTTGAGCTTCGTTATCAGAAATACACCCAACTCCTAAGTTACCTTCAAATTCTTCAATATCTTTTTCAAATTTAGTTCTAAAAGGAGAATTTTCAATATTATGGATTGATCTTTGAAATCCATCTTGACCATGAACAGCCATTCCTCCTCTTCTAGTACCTAAATGTGAATGATAATCAATTCCAAAAAATAAATCTAAAACACAACTTTCTTTTGATGCAACACCAAAAAATCCACTCATTTTATCTATCCTCCAAACTTTTTTCCACCCCTATTGTATCTTATTTGCGTCATTTTTCCTATAATTAATTTAACTTTCGCTAAAATATTTCCCTGGAAATAATAAAATGATTAGCTTTAACTAATCATTTTATCAATATCATCTTCACCTTCATCAACAAATGGTAATAGTGAATGAATCAAATAATGCAACCCTTTATTATTTTGTACATCTTCACTACTAAAATAACATGGTAAATATTCATCCTCACCAAAATAAACTTCTAAATATCCAACTGCCATATCCTGACTATTAATTTTATCAAGCTTAGCCTTTTCAATTAAATCTGATAAATAATAAACAAAATCATAGCTTACTTCATGATTGCTTTCTTTGATCTTTTCTACTTCATCTTCATATTCAACCCTGATTGTATATTGATTGATTTTTTTCAATACCATTATCGTAATTTTTAATTTTTTAGTATCAAAACAGACCGAAAGCAGCTTTTTTAACGCCAAGACTACTCCTCCTTTAATAAAACATATGAAAAATATATCTTATTATACCCTAAAAGTCCATTTAAATACTAAAATTTCCATTTAATTTTTTAGATAATTATCTAAAATCTATTTGAGTGGTAATTTTTACAATTTCACTATAATAATCAAATTGACTTAGATTATCTTTATTTAATAGATTTTTAATCTTTCCATCAACAATATAATAAAGCTTATTTGAATATGAAGCAACAAAGCTATCATGACTAACCATTATAATCGTAGTATTATTTTCTTGATTTATTTTTACAAACAATTCCATTAGCTCCCTAGCAGACAAACTATCAATATTTCCAGTCGGTTCATCTGCAAATAGGATTTTAGGATTAGTAATTAACGCCCTAGCGATGGCAACTCGCTGTTGTTGACCACCTGAACATTCAAATGGAAACTTATCAATAATATCTTCTATTCCTAATTTTTTACTTATCTTTATTAAAGCTTGCTGTTGTTTATCTAAAGATACATTATTCAATCGTAATGAAAAAAGGATATTATCTTTATTTTTTAATGTTTCTATTAAATTATAGTTTTGAAAAATAAATCCAATTTCACTTTTTCTTAAACTGGCTTTATCCTTTTCAGACAGATTTGAAATATCCTGTCCCAATAAAATAACTTTACCACTTGTTGCTTCATCAATCGTCGATAAAATATTTACTAATGTTGTTTTCCCAGAACCTGAAGGTCCCATAATACAAACAAAATCACCTTGATCTATCTGTAACGAAATATCATTAATAGCTACTTTAGGATTTGGTCCATGAACACCGTAAATCTTTTTGAGGTTTTTTATTGCCATTACTTTTTCCATAAATAGATTTCCTTTCTTCTTTTATTTAATAACCAGATTAAACAAATCAATAGTGGTATAAAATACTCAGCTAATACTACTACCAGTGAATAATAATTAGCGTTAGCTTGTATCAGTTTAAAAATAATTACTGTCAAATATACTCCTGATAAAATTAAAATTGTTTTAAAGATACTAATAATTTCTTTATAAGATACAATCTTTAATTCTTTTGTCGTTAAACCGATTTTGTATAGATTTTGATATAGAGTCCCTTTTTCTTGAAAATCAAGCTTAAATCGGCTATAAAGGGTCATCCAGGTCAAAACATTAACTAAAACAAAGATTATATGAACCTGAATATGATATAACGGATAAACACTAGTAATTAAAATTACGATAGGAAAAACAATTACTGTTATTAAAATTAACATAATGATCATCTTAGCCTGTTGTAAAAATAAAGATACATTCCCACTTACAACATAATCTAACGGTTTTAATTTTTTATTATCAATTCTTGCTTGTAAATAATCAGGAATTATATAATACAAAATTCCATAAACACCAATTACTCCAATTATACAAATTAATATTGTTCCAAAACTTAAATCATCACTGTAAAATAAAATAATCAAACCTATTAAATATAAAACCACAAATAATATTTTTGGCATCTTAATTAATCTTTTATCAGTTTTATAACTAACAATATTATGCATTTTTAACATCTCAGGAATTGACATCCGATTAATATAATAAATATCTAAAAATACCATGATCACGGTTGTTAAAAGCAAAAGTAAAAAACTTTGATAAATAGCACTCCATGAGATATAAAAAATATTATAATTCATTCCAACATAACTATATATGATCATTTGTACAACAGGGATTAAAACTACCATCATCAAATATCCCAAAATTGCAGTCATTAAAACAATCATTAAATTTTGAATGACCATATATTTAACCAATTGTAAAAAATCATATCCAGCTAACCGAATTAAAGCAAACTCTCTTGAATTAATACGAATATAATATAAACACGAATAAGCAACTAGCCAAATACAAATAATTATTAAAAAAAATACAAAATGCTTAAAAAATTAGCAACATCATTAATAAACAAGTAAACTATTTGCATCTTAGGATTTTCTAGCATGTTCAACATAACGCCACTTAAACAAATCATAATTGCTAAATTAAAAACTAATGACATGGCTTTCTTTTTTTCAATAAACAACATTTTTAGGGCTGTCGTTACCATTTTAGTTCCCTCCAAAAAAAGCAGGAACACCTTGCGGTGTTCCCTTGAATTTAATAAAACGATTTTGATGCACCGCGTGGATTGTCTAAATGATATTGTTTAGCTATCTTTCTAAAGTTATATAATAACCAGCGATGACGAACTAAATAGTCGCCTTTAGAACGATATAACTCTTCAAAACCACATGGATCTTCAACTTTAATATTATGCTGATGTAATACATCAAATAAACTAGTTGCATTTCTTTGATTATTTACTTCAAATTTATAGGTCTTTCCATCTTTTAATACTAAATCCAAATCTAGATAGAAACGGTTTTCTGGCATTGGAAATGATGGAACATATCTTGAACACATTGAAATAATAGCTTTTTCAACTTCAGGATAAGTAACATGTAATTTTTCAATATTCGAAAATTGAAAATCAATAGTATCTTCTTCAAAATGCAATATTCGATATCTTTTACTAGAACTTTCATCATATTCTAGTCCAGCAAAAATAGCATATACAATTCTTCTTACTGGTTTGGTTTCTTTATTTATTACATTTACTTCCATACCTTCATTATTTGAAGTTTCACTAACTTTATTAGCAACTTCATTTTCAATTACAACTTCACTATTAGTTACACTTGAATCAATGTTATTTGAAAATACATTTTTACTATCTGCAGTATCATTAAATAATTTCAACAAGCTATCCTGAGTTGTAATTTTAACGATTTCGTTGAAGAAGTCCACTTGGCTAGCATTGTTTCTATTAATTTCATTAATTATCTTTCCATCTCGTAAATAAATAAACTTTTTAGCATAGCTAGCAATCATACTATCATGTGTTACTAAAATTATTGATGTGCCTTCTTGATTTAATTTTGTTAACATCCCTAAAAGTTCATGAGAATTAACTGTATCTAGATTACCAGTTGGTTCATCACATACTAAAATTTTAGGTTTACTTACAATAGCTCTTGCTATTGCAGCTCTTTGCCGTTCACCACCTGAACATTCATTAGGTTTTTTATAAAGCAGTTTTTGGATATTAAGTTTTTTAGCAATTTCATTAACTTTATCGATAATTTGATCTGGTGCTTCTTCATTTAAAATCAATGGTGTTGCAATATTATCAAAAATTGATAATGAAGATACTAGATTATGATTTTGAAAGATGAAGCCTAGATATTTATTTCGATATAGACTTAATTCATTATCGCTCATTTGACTAACTTCTTTACCTAATACCTTTAAAACACCACTAGTAACATTATCCAATGTTGATAAACAGTTTAATAAAGTTGATTTACCAGAACCACTTGGTCCCATAACGCTAATAAAGTCACCCTCATAAAGATTAAAATCAATATTTTGTAAAGCATAAAAATTAGCACCGCGTTTTAATAAAATATCTTGATCATATACCTTACAAATATTATTCGCCGCGATTAAGATATTTGACATCACTATATACCTCCCTGATTAATTTATAATAGCTTAAAATCATATAAACTGTCATTATTGCATATAACCCGATATAAACTAACACCATAGTAATTAAAGTATTATAAGCAATCATATTATTTAAATAACTTTGATATAAAACCAATCCGTATATTACAATTGGAAATATGATAAATAGTAAGACGAAAATCAATATTTCCTTAATATGGATCTGATATATATTTTTCTTACTGTAGCCAAGTGATTTCATCATTGCAATAACATTAGCTCTTGAAGGAATATATATCATAAATCTAACGATAAAACATAGAAACATACCAGCCATTAATGCAAAGAATGTCACCAGCATCGCATTTTGAACGATAACGCTTACATTTTGTAAATATAAAAACGCAATAATTATTGGTACAACAACTGATGAAATATTAATCATTACACTCATTGCTTTACTAACTTCTTTTAAATTACTTAAGATCATCAGCCAGTCTTTACTTTTCAATAAAACTTTATTATGCAATAAATCAAATAGTAATGGAATAAACTTATTAATAATAATCAATTCCCCTGCAAGTGAAAACATATAACTTACGGCTATATTTTGACTACTATCACTAAGTAACTGAGATAAACCAATGTACAAAAACAAACATCCAATGATTAATGTAAATACTTTACCAGCATTAGCACCAATGATCTGCTTAGCATTGACATCGGCAAGTTTACTGCCACTACTAAATACTGCAAACGGATTAAAATTAGTAGTTTCAGGAACATGATTCATATAACTAGCAATATCCATTTTGATTCTTAAAAATTTTCCAAAATCAATTACTACAACATATATTATCTTAGTAATAAATAACGCCCCATAAACAAAAATAATTGAATCAATAGTACCCATTACAGTTTCAACATATAACTGCTGGTATAACAACAATAATCCACTTCCGATTACTGCCCCTAACAGATAAGATAATAAAAATAATAATCCAAATTGAATAATGATATATCGTAATACCTGTTTAGTATTTTTTCCCATTAAAAGAATTAACGAAAATTCATCTGTCTTGTGTTCAACCAGGTAATTATTAACAAACAAAATCAGTACAAAAGCAATCATTATTACTATTCCTGTTACACTTTGTAACATAAACTGATCAATAAAATTATTAAGATTAGTCGCTCCTGAATAAATAACTACTGAAATATATTCAAACGAAGCTAAAAATGATAGGATTGTCAGCAAGCCCAAATAGAACTTTTTTTGACTGGCTACAACTTTTTTTACGAAGGTAATCATTTCTATTTCCTCCCTTCCTTCTAATTAAATTATAGTCTTATATTAAATAGATTACAATAATTATTTAAATTATTTTTATATTTCAAAGATGATTAAATATTATTTAATCACCACATTATAAATTATACTAAACAACTTTATCTTAACAAGATTTTAGGCATAAACGACTCAATATCGACATAAATGACTGCAAAATAAAAAGGCACTAAAACAAAGTGCCTAATAAATTATAATGTTGCTATAAAATCACACAATAATTGATAACAATTTACAAATGAAGCAATATTCATTCGTTCATCAGGAGTATGAATATCACTCATATCCGGTCCCATTGTTATAATATCCAAATTTGGTTTTTTCCCTTTAAAAATTCCAGTTTCTAAACCACCATGACTAGCAACTTCTTTAAGTTGTTTACCAGTATGTTTTAAATAAAATTCTTTAAATTGATCTCTTAATTTAGAATCTGGGTCATACAACCAGCCAGGATAATAATTTGATGAAACAGTACTAGCATTAAATGCTCGTGCCACAATATTTAATTCATCGCACATATTTTCAACAGCACTTTTCATTGGCGAACGTAGTAAATAATTAATCTTTAATTGATTATTTTCAATTCTTACTACACCCATATTTAAAGAAATAACTGTTAAATCTTTAATTGCAAATGAACGTTCAACAAAACCATTTTTTAAAACATTCATCATCTCGATTACTTCTTTAGACTCAGCATTACTTAATGCTTGCGGTAATGATTTTGATACTGCTTTTAACTCAACTAATACCCCAGAATCACTAAACTCAAATTCCTCTTTAAAATAACTTTGATAAGTATCAGCTACTTTTTTTAACTCATCAAAATCACTTTCACTAGAAAAAATAATAGTACATTCACGAGGAATCGCATTGTTTTTTAAACCACCTTCAATATCAATAAGCTGAATATCAAGCTTTTCTTTAATAAAACCATACATTACTCTAGTAGCTAATTTATTAGCATTTCCACGTCCATTAGAAATTTCACGTCCAGAATGACCACCTTGTAACCCTTTGATCATTAATTCATATATTGGTTTAGTATTATCTACAAAATGTAAATCCTTATCAACCATAACATCACAACCACCTGATGAAGTAGTACAAGTTTCCCCTTCTGTTTCACTATCTAAACCTATCATTCTATTTGCACTAATTAAATTGCCATCAAATGCTAAAGCACCATCTAAGCCAACCTCTTCACAAACCGTAAAAACACATTCCAATGGTGGATGCTTAACGTTATCAGCACTTAATAACGCTAACATATACGCTACTCCATAACCATCATCAGCACCTAATGTTGTTCCTTTAGCAGTTATAAAACCATCATCAATATACAAATCTAAAGGATCGTTATCAAAATCATGATCACTATCTTTATTTTTTTCATTTACCATATCCATATGGGCTTGTAGCATTATTGCTTCATGATCTTCATATCCTGCACTTGCATCTTTATAAATAATAAGATTATTAACTTGATCTCGTACATAGCGTAAATTATGTTCTTTAGCAAAATTTTCAACATAATCAGCTATTTTTTGTTCATTGTATGAACCTCTAGGAATTTTACTAATTTCTTCAAAATAATAATTCACTGGAATATTTATATCTAAAATACTCATTCTATACCCCTCCATTCGTTTGCTATATTATATCAAAATATCACAATTTAATTAACATTTGTTTTTAAAAAGCGTATAATATTAGTAAATGCAGGAATGGCGGAATGGCAGACGCGCTAGTTTCAGGTTCTAGTGAGATTTCTCGTGTGGGTTCAAGTCCCATTTCCTGTACCAATTAACAAAAAAAAGCAGTTTCCTGCTTTTTTTATTTAAATTTTTTAATATAGCTATTTGAATAAAATGAATATACTAATTGTATCGCCATCACACACCAGATAACAGGCTCACAGAAAATAACTGCCATATATCCAAATTGAGGAATAAATGCAATTACGAAAATAATCTTTCCGACAAATTCAATTACACTTGATATTAACGGTAACATTTTTTGACCTATTCCTTGTAAAGCATAACGCGTTTGCATTAAAATTCCTAGAATCATATAAAATGGTCCCACAATTTTTAAATATAATGAACCATTATTAATAACAACTGGTTCTGTAGAACCTGAGATTAATTGTACTAAATTAGTGGCAAATAATAATAATCCAATTGTAACAATCACTGCTAAAACAACATCATAAACATAAGCATATCTAAGTGCCTGACGTATTCTTTTTCCTTGATCAGCCCCTTTATTTTGAGAAACAAAGGTTGAAATAGCCATCGCCATTGCTGTAAAAGGCATATTAAAGAACATATATAATTTTCTCGCTGCTGTATGACCAGCAATTGTTAAATATCCTAATCCATTGATTCCATATTGTAAAATTACAGAACCTGCTGATACAATACAGCTCATAAATCCCATTGAAAATCCTTGACCAATTAATTCTTTATATAAAGCTTTATCAACTTTAAAATGTTCTTTTAAAGGAATTAAGATTTTTGTTTTCTTCATAATGTAAACAATACACAATAAAACTGAAATTCCTTGAGAAATAACTGTAGCAACAGCAGCTCCTTGAATTCCCATATTAAATGATGTAATAAATAATATATCTAAAACAACATTACAACATGACGAAACAATTAAAAATATTAATGGCATAAAGCTATTTCCAATTGCTCGCATTAAACCAGCACATAGATTATAAGCAAACATTACTACAATAAACAAAGTAATTACTGAAATATAACTATATGCTTCTTCAATTATATTTGCAGGTGTATCTAGTAGAACTAACAATGGATGCAAAATAATTGTACCTATTATTGTAATTACAATAGACGATACAACTCCAATAACAATTGAACTAGCTACTGATTTTTTCAATAATGTATGATCACCAGAGCCAAAACTTCTAGCGGTTACTATTGATAATCCGTTTCCAATCCCAAGTGCAAATCCCACCAATAAATCATATATAGATGTACAAGAACCAATTGCTGCTAATGATACATCCCCTAAATAATTTCCTACTATCATTGTATCAACTGTATTATATAATTGTTGAAAAACATTAGAAATGAGCAATGGTATTGCAAAAATAACCAGTGACTTAAAAATAGGTCCATGTAATAAATCTACATCCGCATTAAAAAAACCTTTTTTTGTCCTTTCCATATCTAATAACCTCCCAAATCAAAATAACACACGGTAGTAACTACCGTGCAAGTTTTTTTCAATATTCTTATATATATTAGCATAATTTTTTTAGTATTTATACTTTAAATTAATGAAAAATTTTCTAATGCAAAATAAATACCATCTTCATTAACAGACTTAGTTACAAAATCACTAGCTTCTTTTACACTAATATCAGCATTTCCCATAGCTACCCCTATCTTGACATGATTCAACATAGCAATATCATTATTACCATCACCAAAAGCCATTGTTTCATCTAAAGAAATGCCATAATAATCAATAATTCTATCAATTCCAACATTTTTACCACCATCAATTGGAATAATATCAGCAAATCGTGGTGTCCAACGAACTGATTTACAATGAGGTGCATACTTTAAAAATTCCTGATCATCTTTTTCATCAATGTACGCCATCATTTGCACAACTTTTTGATTTACAATATCTTTTGCATCTCTAATTGGATAACGTTCATCATTTAAATGTTTAGCACTTTCATCTAAACAGTAGTTATGAATATTACTGTAACTTTTAGTCACCTCAGCAAATAATACTGGGATATTATTTTCATTAATATATGGCAATAATGTTTTCAAATCTTCATTATTAATATATTTTTCATAAATTATTTCTTCATTATTAAAACAATATTGTCCGTTACAGCATAGATAACCATCAAATGCAAAATTACTTCTTACAACATCCAAATTTATTGGTGATCTACCTGTAGCAACGAAAACTTTAATCCCCTTATTTTGTAATAAAGCTAATGCTTCTTTAGTACTATCAGGCATCATCTTAGTATCGTGGTCTATCAAAGTTCCATCGATATCAAAAAATACTGCTTTTATCATTTAATCACTCCCTCGTATAATATGTACGTAATCATTTAATGATTTTTATTAAATTCATTATTGATTGTACATTCTAATTTTAAGATAATAGTTTTGTTTTGAATGAAGGTTTTATTCTCACTCCCTGTGGCTACTTCATGTACGTCCACTTCACAAAGACTTAATCCTTTAATCTTGACATCACTTTATACCCGAATTAGTTTGTTGCAGCAGTGTTTCTACACTTGTCTCCGTATTTGCGAGGTTGCGTTTGTCTTGATTTAGAGGTGCAATTCAATACCGATTGCATATGAAAGAAGGTCATTATTTATGGAAAACAATTATATTCTTTACGTTGGCATGGACGCCTCTAAAGGCAAAGCAGATGCTGCTATCCTCAAGGTTTGTGATCGTAGATCTGTTAAACCTAAATTCTTACGAAAAAAACTATCTTTTAAATTTGTTAAATCAGAAGTCACTTCTTTTTTAGATACTGTTAGAAGTTATTCTGATGATAATTGTACCAGTATCTGTTTTGCTTTAGAAGTTACTGGTATCTATTCTACTAATGTCTATAACTTTATTAAAGCTAATCTTAACGATAATGAAAGCATCAGATTTTTAAATACTGATTTTGTCAATCAGTGGCGTAAAGCCCATAACATTGCTAAATCAGATCCTTTAGATGCTCAAACTATTTCAACTATCATTGGGACCGATTCTGATGTTCAGTATGTCAATGACAATGTTTTTGAAAACAAAAACGGATATCAAGACTTGAAAGCTTTAATACACAGACATTATCAGATCAAAAAAATCTATTCTCAAGAAATCAACCGTCTCATCGCACAATGTGATTGTTTATTTCCTGAACTTCAATATGTTTTCGAACCTAAATCAGCTGCTTTTATCGCTGTCCTATCTTCATATCCTACAACACATGATATCATAAATGCTTCTAAATTTGAAGTGTTCAATGTCGTTTATGAAGCTACGAAACATCGTTGTTCGATGGATAAGATTGATAAGCTCTTTGATTTATGCCGGGATACTCTGGTTCCTGATGATATTTCTTCTTACGGTAGAAACATCATCCTAGACCTTGTTGAAAACATTAAAAACATAAAAGGTCAACTTAAAGCAATTCAAAGATATATCGAAGATGTCGTGTCTTTAAATCCGGCTTATAAACTGCTTCTTACAATGACAGGATGCGGTCCTATAACTGCCGCAACTGTGATTGCTGAAACTGGTGATATAAGCAGATTTAAAAATGCAGACTGTTTTGTTTCTTATTCAGGATCAAGTCCTAGAAACAAACGCTCTGGAACATCTGTAGAAACCATGGGCAAGATTTCTAAAAAGGGATCCAGGTATCTTAGACATGCAATTTATATGATTGCTTAACATTTATAATATTGTGAAAAAAAGAAAAACGCAAGCTAAAAACAACTTGCGTTTAATCGGTTGTACTATTTAATTCTTTTAATTGTATCATAAATTATATCAACACAATCTTCATCTGTTAAATTAGTACGATCTAATATTAAATTATAATTAGTAATGTCATTTAATTTACGATCAGTATAGTAACGATAATAAGTCTTTCTTCTACTATCACGTTCTTCTAATTCTTTTGTAGGATCTTCTAATTCTTCTTGATACTTTTCAACTACACGTTTAACTCTAGTTTCAATATCACTTTGTATATAAACATGGAAACAATCAGATAAGTCCCTTAAAGCATAGTCGCTACAATGTCCAACAATTACGCAATTTTCTTTACTAGCTAAATCCAAAATAATTTTACGCTGCATGAAATATAATTGGTCGATCAGACTAGGACCACCAGCGGTCCAATTATTCAACGTAAATAAGAAATAATTACGATGAGTTGCATATTCACTATTATTTTTAATATAAGATTCAGCTAAACCACTTTCTTTCGCTATTTTTGCTGTAATTTCAGTATCATAATACTTATAATTAAGTTTTTCAGCTAATTTACGTCCAATATCACGACCTCCACTACCATAATCATGCCCGATAGTTATAACTTTGCATTTCATATAATTACCTCCTTTGTATCAAGATGAATATAAATAAAAAGAATACTTATAACTGATCTTCCTTCTATAAATATGATACCACAATAATAGATATCAAGTAAGATATAAAAGTCAAGATAATTTGACCAATTTGTTGCAATTAAGTGTTCTCAGTTTTTTTAGGATTTAATTTATCTTTGATTCGATAAGATGGACCTGTGATATTAAATAAATATGAATAATGAAGAATCCTGTCTAATATGGCTTTAGTTATCATTTCATCATTTCCTAATATCTGTGGCCATTTATCAAATGAAATATTGCTTGTAAAAATAGTAGATCGTTTAGTATATCTTAAATCAATCAATTGAAAAAATAATTTAGCTTCCAGTGGTGTTATTTCATTAAATCCAACTTCATCAATGACTAGCAGCTTATACTTATAAAAGAGTCTTAGTTTTCTTTCTAATGTCCCCTCATTATATGCCTGTCTTAGTATATTGATTAATTTATTAAATTTAATAAAATATACACTATTTCTTCTTATAGCTACTGTATATGCAATTGCTATTGCCAAATGTGTTTTTCCAGTACCAGGGTTACCTACAAATACGATATTTGTAGCATTTTCATAAAAATCCGATTCAATAATGGATCTTATTTTTTCTTCTTTTATACCTGGCTGAAAATTAAAATCATAATCATCAACTTTTCTTAGAAAAGGAAATGCTGCTACTTTTACATTATAAAGTCTGTTATTCTCCTCTTTAGCTATCACTTCCTTATTCAGTATCTTATGCATTACATGCAGTTCTTCTTCAGCTATTTCATTATTCATTACTAATGAATTTAAATATGAATATGCTGATTTCAGTTTTAAATAATTCAATTGTTCCAGTACATCATTAGTCATTGTCATAAATTATATTCTCCAGTTCTTTTAATATTATTTGATTGCTTTCTTTAACTGCCTGCTTATCTGTTTTCTTATAATAAAGTTCATGTTCTTCTTTTATATTAAATTTATTATTAGTAATAGGATGTTTTTCAATAATTTTTCCGTTATAATATATAAGAAGTTCTTTGTTTGTTAATGTCAATATAAAATTTACCAAAAGTGTTAGTTTAATTTTCACCAGTTCTGGTTGTTATGATCATCATCCTCAATCATGGATATCTTATCCTTTGTTCGATATGACCTTCCTGTGATATTTATGATATGTGAATGATGAATAAGTCTGTCTAAGATTGCATTCGCTAATACATTATCACCAAAAACCTCTCCCCATCGTGACAGTGATTTGTTGGTTGTTATGATTGTTGAATGTTTCTCATACCTTTTTGTTATCAATTGAAAAAGAAGATTCGATGATTCGCTATCCAGCGGAAGAAACCCTACCTCATCTATGATAAGTAGCTTATATTTTGCAAAGAATTTCAATCGTGTTTCTAGTCTGTTTTCTAGATGGGCTCTTTTTAGCTGTAGGATGAGATCATTGCAGTTTATGAAATATGTACTGTTTCTGTTTTTCGCTGCTTCTATTCCAATTGATGTCGCCAGATGTGTTTTTCCTACACCTGGGGTTCCAATGAGAAGAATATTTTCTGTTTTTTCCATAAATCTGAGATTTCTAAAATCAAGTATCTGCTCCTTGCTGATCGAAGGCTGATATGAAAAATCAAAATCCTCAAATGTTTTTATATATGGGAAATTGGCCACCTTCACGCATGCGTTCATCGCTCGTTCATTCCTAAGTTCCATTTCAAAATTAGTCAGTTCATATAGTGCTTCCACCATATCCTTCTTTCCTTCATTTACCATGCTTATATATGTATCTAAATATTCTCTTATGCGATCGAGCTTCAATGTTTCCAGATTGTTCATGAGCCTGTTATAGTTTGTTGCCATCCTTATTTACCTATCCTTTCAAGCAGTTTTAAATTTTCTTCTGCAATTGCATCGATATCTATATCCTTGTTGCAGATTGTATGATGCAGTGCCTCCTGATAATGATCGTGTTTGTAGTTGAATTTATTTTTGTTTATTTGATGTACTGTCACAAGTTCTGTGTTAAAATATACATAAAGTTTATTTTCAATTGGTACTAGCTTGACTCTTTTGTTGATAAACTTTGTAGGAACGGAATATCCAGATCCATTGTAGGTAACCAGTAGTGTTGGTGGCACTATCTGCGTAATGACATTATCTACATAGCTATCGAGCATCACTTTGTTTGGTAAGGGTCTGAGATATTCCTTTTCTTTTTCAAAGAGAACATGCGGCGGCATATTCGTTGTCTGATTGATGGTGTTATTGACTCGTCTATTGATCTTTTCAATAAGATGGATAAGTTCTTCTTCATTTTCAATCTCGCCATCATATGCATTCAGCCAGGAAATGAATCTGTTGGCTGATTCATCTTTTCCTTTTGTCTGTGGACTTCTTGTTTTGCATAGCCTTATCTTCATGCCGCTATCCTTTTCAAAGGCTCTGATTTTCTGATGCTTTCTTTTAGAGCCATTAGTAATGCTCACTACAGCTGTCATATTGTCAGTAAGTATATGTTCAGGGGTTCCTCCAAGCCTGTATAAGGTATCGATGATGCATCTAAGGAAGTCTTCAGTTGTTTTTCCTTTGGTATAGACAAATATATGTTCACGTGAATAGCCAAGTGTAGATGTCATGAGATTGAATTCTATGACTTCACCATGAATGGTCGTCATTCTAAGATTTTCTTTCCAGTCTACCTGCAATTGTTGGCCAGGCCTTGTTTCATATCTGACATGAGGCTTGACAGTTTTTTGTGGCTTCATATCACGTTTCCAAGTGTAATATTTAAAATTATTGTAAGTTCCGATATTGTCCTCACCATACCTGTCTAGAAGATACTCATATGCAGCACGTTTATGAACACCAGGCTTCTCAAACAATCTAGTGATTTCATCGCTATATTTATCCAGAATACTTTTTCTAGGTTTACGTTCCACTTTTTTTATTCCTCCTTCACGCCAGTATTTAGCTACTGTATGTCTATCCATATCGTAGATTCTGGCAAGTTCGCTAAAGTTGGGTTTAATATTCATTTGTTTCAAAATTAATAAATCTCCTATAATATTTCTTTCCATAATAATCTCCTGTATTTGAATACAGAAGATTCTATCAAAAAAGATAACCTTAGGATAGTTTTTCATTGCCGAAACTGGTAATTATTATACCAACCTTTTTGGTTATCTTTATTTTACTATTAACATTGTTTTGGACCACTAGTCCGACACGTTTTCCAATATATTCTTGTGGTAGGGAATATTTATTGTATTTATACTGGAATAGTGATTCATTTGTAACATAGACTTCATTTAATTTAAGGTGATACCTGCTTCTGATTTCTTTGCTGGGTAACGGAAGCAGATCACCTTTTTCTTTTTCTAAAAGAAAATTTCTAGGAAGCCTTGTTGCCTGTGAGGAACGTTCATTATCCTCGTTATTGATTATTTCCAGTTTGTTATAAATGCTACTATTAATATGTACAAAAACGCTCATATAAAAATGTACAAAATCAATTCAACATAATATAATAATTCAGTTTTTATTGGAGGTTATATTATGATTATGAATTTAACAGTTAGTTCAAGTATTGAGATTAATTGTTTACTTGATTTACCAAAATTGAAAGTATTAGTAGAGGAGTTAAAATTGAAAATAAATAAATCACAAATTGCCCGAGAGCTTGGTGTAGATAGAAGATTGATTGATAAATATATGAATGGTTATACTAAGCCAAAGAAAAGAGAAAGAAAAAGTAAGTTAGATAATTTTTATCAAATAATATATGACTTGCTGATCAATCAAAATACTCAGGTTTTCTTTTATAAAAGAGTTTTATGGCTATATCTAAAAGATAATCATGGATTAGAGTGCTCAGCTTCCCATTTTAGAAAGTGGATCAGCCAGCATGAGGAATTTGATAAATACTTTAATGGCAGAACAAACAGGACAGTAAATGGTAAAATTAGAAACAATATGACAAATCATCGGTCAATCAAAAGAGAGACTGGTATGGGAGTTGAGGCACAATTGGATTGGAAGGAAAATATGCATTATACCTTAAGCACAGGTGAGGTTATTGAATTAAATATCTTTGCACTTGTATATTCCTATTCAAGATATAGGATTAATTTCATCTCACTTACAAAAAAGCAGGGTGCTCTGTTTCATTATCTTGATCAGGCATTTGAAGCAGCTGGTGGTGTGCCTGACATCTTAAAAACCGATAATATGAAAACAGTCATGGATGAGGCAAGAACAGAATATTCGAGTGGAAAGGTCAATGCAAAGTTTCAACAGTTTGCGGATGATTATGGCTTTATAGTGAAACCTTGTATTGCCGGAAAACCATGGAGTAAAGGGAAGGTTGAAGCGCCAATGAAATTATGGGATGAACTATATGCTTATAATGGGAAGCTGAACTATGCACAACTGAATGAAAAAGTAATGGAAATCAATGAAAGAAATAATTGCCAGGTGCACAGTGAAATAGGAAAAATTCCGAAACTTCATATCCAAAAAGAAAAAGATTTCTTATCCCCTTTACCACAAGAAAAGATAAGAAATCAGTATAAAATCACCATTAGACCAGTAAAAGTAGATTCACAGAGTTTGTTTTCCTATAAAGGTAATAAATATTCCGCACCACCAGAATATATTGGTAAAACAGTGAAACTACAGATATTTGATGATTATATACATGTGTATTCTAACACAAGACTTATAACAATTCATCAAATATCTCAATCAAAATATAATTATCATGAAGAACATTATCAAAAAATATATGAAGTAAGTTTTAAAGACAGTTCGGATGAAATCAAACAATTAGCCAAGGCAAATTTAAATTTGATAGGAGAAATATACAATGAGTAGTACATATATGCAATTGAAAAATAACCTGAATTACTTGAAGTTAAGTCAAATGAATGAAAATTTAGATGAGATGTTGGATTATATAACCAGAAACAATCTATCTTTTACAGAAGGATTGATCAAATTGACGCAGATAGAAATCGATCATAGAGAAAAGAATATGGTCAAGTCAATGGTTAAGGTAGGGGCATTTCCTCATCATAAAGAATTAAGGGATTTTGATTTTGATTTTCAGTCATCAATAAACAAACAGCAGATATTAGATTTTGAGACACTCAGATTCATCGAGAATTGTGAAAACATCGTATTTCTGGGTAATAGTGGTGTAGGTAAAACACACCTGGCTGTAAGTATAGGCATTGCCGCGGCAAAGCGTAGAAATAGTACATATTTCATCAAATGTCATAATCTTATTCAACAATTGAAGAAAGCAAATAACGAGAACAGATTGGAAGATAGACTTCGCCATTTTACCAAATATAAAGTACTGATCATAGATGAACTTGGCTATCTTCCGATTAATAAAGATGATGCGAAATTGTTTTTTCAATTGATAGATAGACGTTATGAAAAAAGAAGCACGATATTAACTACAAATATCAATTTTAGTGAGTGGGATGAAGTCTTCTGTGATGTGGTCATGGCAAACGCTATTTTAGACAGAATCCTTCATCATGCGCACGTGGTAACTATAACGGGTAAATCCTATCGATTAAAAGATCAAATGAAGCCAAATGAAGAGGAATCCTAATACTTAAAAATGCTCTTGATTATATTGAGAAGGAACACAATTGTACATCATAAATGATCATTTTTGTACAAAATTATATTGACATTTATATTTGTCATGTATATCAGATAATCCGCTATAATAACCGTTATAATTTTTAAGCTGATCCACTATTTTATTTTGTGTCTCAGTTTTTCCTTTGGTTTGAGGTCTATATGGCATACATGGCATAGGTGTTATTCCATAATCTTTACAGAATTCTTCAAATTTACTGTTTAATAAAGCTTTATCATCAGCTGATTTACGAGGCTTTTCTACAAATGCTTTAAGATTGTCAATGACCAGTTCTTTAGGAACACCACCGATTTCTTCAAATGCCTGGGCTAAAAATATTAACAGGTTATCAGTTGTAGGTTTTAATATTACCTGCCTGTAATTATATCTTGACCATGATAAAGTCAGAGTAGGAATATATACTACTGTCTGCGTGCCATTTTTATCTGTAAGTTTAACTTTTTCTTTCATATCGAACTGAGCCTGTTGACCAGGATTGGTTTCAAAACGTTCGATAAAAGAATCGGTTCTGTTATTTTTAAATTTACTATTGAGCTCTTCGTTATCCTTAATGTATCTGAAAAATGTCGAACGTGTACAGGTGATACCATGTTCACGTTTCATAAAATAATAAATATGATCGATATAATCAAAATTTCTCTGTTCATCACACAAATATTTGTATATAAGATCTTTATAATCATCTAAATATCTTTTTCTGTTTCTTGTTTTTTTAGGTGCGATACCGTTTAGCCTTCTGCTTAGTGTTTTTCGGCTACAGTTTAATTCTCTTGCAAGTTTAGAAACATTCAATTTAATTTCTCCTTCCTTATAGGCTCTGCTTAACATTAGAGCCTGATCCAAATTATTTATTTTAATGACTGCTGTATTCAATATAATTCACTCCTTTACAGGAAAGAATTATATCAAAAAAGATTACCCTGATTAATGCAAAGTGTAACCACTTATCTGCAACAATTTGGGTAATCTTATTTTAACTTTTATATAAGATTAAGAAGATAAAATTTATAAGTATTCTATTATAAATAAAAAAGGCCATCAGAAGACCTAAGAATGCGAAATAAATATGTTAAAAAAAAGAAGAACCGGCAGCTAGCTATTGTTGCACGTAAGTACTATCGTCGCCGTTATGATGCTTAACTTCTGTGTTCGGAATGGGTACAGGTGTGTCCATCATGCTATCGCCACCAGATCTTCTTTTTTTCAAGTGTCTTTTTCAAGATCACTCAAAACTAGATAATAGCAAAGCTCTTCGTCTCTTTCAAGTTTCTACCGCTTCTGGTCAAGTCTTCGACCTATTAGTATCAGTCCGCTGAACATGTCACCATGCTTGCACTCCTGACCTATCTACCTTATCGTCTTTAAGGGGTCTTATATACTTTCGTATTGGGAAGTCTCATCTTGAAGTGGGTTTCACACTTAGATGCCTTCAGCGTTTATCCCTTCCATATTTAGCTACCCAGCTGTGCCACTGGCGTGACAACTGGTCCACCATTGATATGTCCATCCCGGTCCTCTCGTACTAAGGACAGCTCTTCTCAAACTTCCTGCGCCCACGACAGATAGGGACCGAACTGTCTCACGACGTTCTGAACCCAGCTCGCGTACCGCTTTAATGGGCGAACAGCCCAACCCTTGGAACCGACTTCAGCTCCAGGATGCGATGAGCCGACATCGAGGTGCCAAACCTCCCCGTCGATGTGAACTCTTGGGGGAGATCAGCCTGTTATCCCCAGGGTAGCTTTTATCCGTTGAGCGACGGCCTTTCCATTCAGCACCGCCGGATCACTAAGCCCGACTTTCGTCCCTGCTCGACTTGTGGGTCTCGCAGTCAAACACCCTTTTGCCTTTGCACTCTGCGCTTGGTTTCCATCCAAGCTGAGGGTATCTTTGGGCGCCTCCGTTACTCTTTGGGAGGCGACCGCCCCAGTCAAACTGCCCACCTGACACTGTCCCGTCACCAGTTCCATGGCATCCGGTTAGAACTCCAATACACAAAGGGTAGTATCCCAACAGCGACTCCTCACACACTGGCGTGCATGTCTCTCAGTCTCCTACCTATCCTGTACATCCTGCATCAAAGTCCAATATCAGGCTGCAGTAAAGCTCCATGGGGTCTTTCCGTCTAGTCGCGGGTAACCTGCATCTTCACAGGTACTAAGACTTCACCGAGTCTACAGCTGAGACAGCGCCCAAATCGTTACGCCTTTCGTGCGGGTCAGAACTTACCTGACAAGGAATTTCGCTACCTTAGGACCGTTATAGTTACGGCCGCCGTTTACTGGGGCTTCAATTCTGTGCTTCGCTTGCGCTGACACTTCCTCTTAACCTTCCAGCACCGGGCAGGCGTCACCCCATATACGTCGTCTTTCGACTTAGCATAGAGCTGTGTTTTTGGTAAACAGTCGCTTGGGCCGTTTCACTGCGGCTCATATCTCTATGAGCACTCCTTCTCCCTAAGTTACGGAGTCATTTTGCAGAGTTCCTTAGCTATAGTTCTCTCGCTCACCTTAGGATTCTCTCCTCACCCATGTGTGTCCATTTTCGGTACGGGTTACTGTATGATTGGCACTAGAAGCTTTTCTTGGAAGCTGGCTTCAATGACTTCTGTACTTGCCGCAGCTTTCCATACGCATCACGCCTTCGCCTTTATGACAGCCGGATTTGCCTGGCTGTCAGCTACCTCGCTTGCACCTGCTTTTCCAGCAGCAGGATCACCTAGCCTTCTCCGTCACTCCTTCATTCATACCGTAAGTACAGGAATATCCACCTGTTGTCCATCGGCTACGCCTCTCGGCCTCGCCTTAGGTCCCGACTTACCCAGAGCGGACGAACCTTCCTCTGGAAACCTTGGGTTTTCGGTGCGTGGGATTCTCACCCACGTTCCGCTACTCACACCGGCATTCTCTCTTCTATACGCTCCAGCGCTCCTTCCGGTACGCCTTCGCCGCATATAGAACGCTCCCCTACCACTTGCTTGCGCAAATCCATAGCTTCGGTAATATACTTAGCCCCGGTAAATTATCGGCGCAGAGTCATTCGACTAGTGAGCTGTTACGCACTCTTTAAAGGATGGCTGCTTCTGAGCCAACCTCCTAGTTGTCTCGACATCTCCACATCCTTTTCCACTTAGTATATATTTTGGGACCTTAGCTGATGGTCTGGGCTGTTTCCCTCTTGACACTGGACCTTATCACCCACTGTCTGACTGCCGAGGATGTTTATGTGTCATTCGGAGTTTGATTATATTCAGTACCCCGGGATGGGGCCATCACATATTCAGTGCTCTACCTTCACATCACTTGCCTCGACGCTAGCCCTAAAGCTATTTCGGGGAGAACCAGCTATCTCCGGGTTCGATTGGAATTTCACCCCTAGCCACAGCTCATCCGCCAACGTTTCAACGGGGGTCGGTTCGGTCCTCCATCGGGTTTTACCCCAACTTCAACCTGGCCATGGCTAGATCACCCGGTTTCGGGTCTACGACATGCAACTTTCGCCCTCTTAAGACTCGCTTTCGCTTCGGCTCCGCATATCCTGCTTAACCTCGCTCCATATCGTAACTCGCCGGTTCATTCTACAAAAGGCACGCTATCACCCTTTAACGGGCTCTAACTTCTTGTAGGCATATGGTTTCAGGTTCTCTTTCACTCCCCTCCCGGGGTTCTTTTCACCTTTCCCTCACGGTACTGGTTCACTATCGGTCACAGAGTAGTATTTAGCCTTGCCAGATGGTCCTGGCTGTTTCCGACAGGATTCCTCGTGTCCCGCCGTACTCAGGTACTGTCTCGGACTTCCTCACTATTTCGGCTACGGGGCTGTCACCCTGTTTCGCCGGACTTCCCATTCCGTTCGCCTATAATGTCTTCTTGCCCTTTTTTGACAGCCCTACTACCCCGGCTCTTGCCGGTTTGGGCTCTTCCCCTTTCGCTCGCCGCTACTTAGGGAATCATTTCTTTATTTTCTCTTCCTTCAGGTACTTAGATGTTTCAGTTCCCTGAGTCTCGCCTCTCTGGAGCTATCTATTCACTCCAGGATACCCGGTCTCTATCCCGGGTGGGTTCCCCCATTCGGATATCGACGGCTCTTTGCATGCTTACTGCTCCCCGTCGCATTTCGCTGTTTGCTGCGTCCTTCTTCGCCTCTCTGTGCCTAGGCATCCGCCATACGCCCTTTCTTACTTTACCTTCTTCGGTGTCGCTTGATCACTTTCTATCTTCAACTTCTTCTCGTTGTTTCTTAGTTTTCTTCGACTTTCTTAGAAAGACCTTGATATCTCTTTATCTCGATCTTCTCTCTTTCGCTTTTCTATTATCCAGTTTTCAATGATCTCTTCCTGAGTTTCCCTCAATGAGGTCCACTCAAAACTAAACAGAATCTCCACACTTGCTTTCTCCTTAGAAAGGAGGTGATCCATCCCCACGTTCCCGTAGGGATACCTTGTTACGACTTCACCCCAATCATCAATCCCACCTTAGACAGCTCCTCCCTTTCGGTTAGGCCACCGGCTTCGGGTGTTATCAACTCTCGTGGTGTGACGGGCGGTGTGTACAAGGCCCGAGAACGTATTCACCGCGACATTCTGATTCGCGATTACTAGCGATTCCATCTTCATGCACTCGAGTTGCAGAGTGCAATCCGAACTGAGAACGGGTTTCTGGGTTTCGCTCCGCCTCGCGGCTTCGCTTCCCTCTGATCCGTCCATTGTAGCACGTGTGTAGCCCAGGTCATAAGGGGCATGATGATTTGACGTCATCCCCGCCTTCCTCCGGCTTGTCACCGGCAGTCTCGCTAGAGTCCCCAACTTAATGATGGCAACTAGCAACAGGGGTTGCGCTCGTTGCGGGACTTAACCCAACATCTCACGACACGAGCTGACGACAACCATGCACCACCTGTCTCGGATATATCTATCTCTCCATCTCTGGAGCCTTTATCCGGATGTCAAGACCTGGTAAGGTTCTTCGCGTTGCTTCGAATTAAACCACATGCTCCACCGCTTGTGCGGGCCCCCGTCAATTCCTTTGAGTTTCATTCTTGCGAACGTACTACTCAGGCGGAGTACTTACTGCGTTAACTGCAGCACTGGGATCTGACTCCCAACACTTAGTACTCATCGTTTACGGCGTGGACTACTAGGGTATCTAATCCTATTTGCTCCCCACGCTTTCGGGACTGAGCGTCAGTTGCAGTCCAGATCGTCGCCTTCGCCACTGGTGTTCCTCCATATATCTACGCATTTCACCGCTACACATGGAATTCCACGATCCTCTCCTGCACTCTAGCTGCCCGGTTTCTCTGGCACACTGAAGTTAAGCTTCAGCCTTTCACCACAGACCCTTGCTGCCGCCTGCTCCCTCTTTACGCCCAATAATTCCGGATAACGCTCGCCACCTACGTATTACCGCGGCTGCTGGCACGTAGTTAGCCGTGGCTTCCTCATAAAGTACCGTCACTCACATATCATTCCCTATATGTGCCGTTCTTCCTTTATAACAGAAGTTTACAGAACGAATTCCTTCTTCCTTCACGCGGCGTTGCTCGGTCAGGGTTCCCCCCATTGCCGAAAATTCCCTACTGCTGCCTCCCGTAGGAGTCTGGGCCGTGTCTCAGTCCCAGTGTGGCCGGTCACCCTCTCAGGTCGGCTACGCATCGTCGCCTTGGTGGGCCGTTACCCCTCCAACTAGCTAATGCGCCGTAAGCCCATCCTCTACCAGTCCCGTAGCACTTTTAATACAGTTATCATGCGATCTCTGTACCTATGCGGTCTTAGCTGACGTTTCCATCAGTTATCCCCCTGTAAAGGCCAGGTTGCTTACGTATTACTCACCCGTTCGCCACTCGAGCCCAAAGGCTCGCGTTCGACTTGCATGTATTAGGCACGCCGCCAGCGTTCATCCTGAGCCAGGATCAAACTCTCCATTGTCTTATCCTTTTCAAAGCCTCTTGGCTTCTGCTCTCTTTTTATCTATTAATTGACGTGTGTTCTTTTCGATTCTGTTCAGTTTTCAATGTCCTCTCCGGCTCTTTTGCCGACTAGTTTATCCTACACTCTTTTCTCTCGTTTGTCAATTCTTTTTTTACTTTTTTCGCTCGGCCCTTCCTTTGAACCTCGCTCCTTCTCTCGAGTGCCCTATTAATCTACCACATCCTCTTTACTTTGTAAATACCTTTTTTTACTTTTTTTATCCCTTCCCGCTTTTTCTCCCTTTTTATCACTCTTTTTCCCTGTCATTTTTTATCTCTTTGTTTTTTGATATAAATAATTTATCACAACAAATGCAACATAATATAAAAAAGACTCATAGAAATTACTGTGTTAAAATGTAAGTAACCAAACAAACAATTAATAGGAGGTAATATCTACGAGCTATAAACATCTTACCATAAACGAACGCTGTTGTATCTACCAATTTAAAAATTCTGGTATGACCATAAGAAATATCGCAAAAGCTCTGCATCGTTCACCAAGTACCAGATTTAGAGAAATCAATCGAAATAAAATTGAAACTAATAGTAAAGGAAGAGTTTACAAATACTATCCTATCAAAGCACAGGAATTATATGAGTCAAGAAAGAATGCCATCGTAAGACGATCCATGATACGAATATCTTTAACTATATTGAAGAAAAAAAGATTATACTAGTCCCCTGAATAGATTGCAAACAGGAAGAAAGAATGAATTTCGATACTTTCGACTTCTGCAATTTATCGAATAATTCATAGAAAGCAAATGAAAATCACTATGGAACATTTAAGATGAAAAGGTTATTTTAAACGTCCGTCAGAAAGGAACAAATGAAAATACAAATGGATTGCTTAAAGAATTTTATCCAAAAGGAATGGATTTATCAAAAGTAGAGAAAAATGAATTAATCTACAATTTAACACTGATGAACAATCGACCAAGAAAATGTATTCAATATAAAACACCCAAAGAAGTCATGTTTGGTATATAACTTACATTAGGTGGAGCTTTTAATTTGCCGAATTACCTATACAAAAAAATACTGCTCCTAGAAGAGACAGTATCTTTAATTTTGGTAATTAATTATCCAATTTTTTTATAAACATCAATAAATTCTTGAGCTAAATCAATTACAACTAAAGCAGTCATTAAATGATCTTGAGCATGTACCATTAATAAGTTTAATGGAGCTTTTTCTCCTCTGATTTCAGCTTGAATTAATTCAGTTTGAGAATGATGTGCTTCATTTACTGTTTCTTTAGCTTGTTGTAAAGATTCATCAGCTTTAGCTAAATCTCCAGCTTTAGCATATTGAATAGCTTCGATAGCAGAGCTACGTGCACTACCACTGTTTACAATAAGATTAATTACAACTTGTTCTTGTTCATCCATTTTGATATCTCCTTACTACAATGAAATTTTCAGATCTCTATCTGCTTTCTATATTATACTAAAGTATAGCTATCATTTCAAGCGGTTTCAGGGATTTTCAAAATTTATAAACTGACATTTTATTCTTTGTTTTTTTAAAATTTATATAATTTTTCATAATTTTTTTATCTATATTTTATAAGTAAATAAATATAAAAACACCTAAAAAACCGAATCAGGAAGGATCCGGTAAACAAAAACATAAAAAAAGAAGAACCGGCAGCTAGCTATTGTTGCACGTAAGTACTATCGTCACCGTTATGATGCTTAACTTCTGTGTTCGGAATGGGTACAGGTGTGTCCATCATGCTATCGCCACCAGATCTTCTTTTTTTCAAGTGTCTTTTTCAAGATCACTCAAAACTAGATAATAGCAAAGCTCTTCGTCTCTTTCAAGTTTCTACCGCTTCTGGTCAAGTCTTCGACCTATTAGTATCAGTCCGCTGAACATGTCACCATGCTTGCACTCCTGACCTATCTACCTTATCGTCTTTAAGGGGTCTTATATACTTTCGTATTGGGAAGTCTCATCTTGAAGTGGGTTTCACACTTAGATGCCTTCAGCGTTTATCCCTTCCATATTTAGCTACCCAGCTGTGCCACTGGCGTGACAACTGGTCCACCATTGATATGTCCATCCCGGTCCTCTCGTACTAAGGACAGCTCTTCTCAAACTTCCTGCGCCCACGACAGATAGGGACCGAACTGTCTCACGACGTTCTGAACCCAGCTCGCGTACCGCTTTAATGGGCGAACAGCCCAACCCTTGGAACCGACTTCAGCTCCAGGATGCGATGAGCCGACATCGAGGTGCCAAACCTCCCCGTCGATGTGAACTCTTGGGGGAGATCAGCCTGTTATCCCCAGGGTAGCTTTTATCCGTTGAGCGACGGCCTTTCCATTCAGCACCGCCGGATCACTAAGCCCGACTTTCGTCCCTGCTCGACTTGTGGGTCTCGCAGTCAAACACCCTTTTGCCTTTGCACTCTGCGCTTGGTTTCCATCCAAGCTGAGGGTATCTTTGGGCGCCTCCGTTACTCTTTGGGAGGCGACCGCCCCAGTCAAACTGCCCACCTGACACTGTCCCGTCACCAGTTCCATGGCATCCGGTTAGAACTCCAATACACAAAGGGTAGTATCCCAACAGCGACTCCTCACACACTGGCGTGCATGTCTCTCAGTCTCCTACCTATCCTGTACATCCTGCATCAAAGTCCAATATCAGGCTGCAGTAAAGCTCCATGGGGTCTTTCCGTCTAGTCGCGGGTAACCTGCATCTTCACAGGTACTAAGACTTCACCGAGTCTACAGCTGAGACAGCGCCCAAATCGTTACGCCTTTCGTGCGGGTCAGAACTTACCTGACAAGGAATTTCGCTACCTTAGGACCGTTATAGTTACGGCCGCCGTTTACTGGGGCTTCAATTCTGTGCTTCGCTTGCGCTGACACTTCCTCTTAACCTTCCAGCACCGGGCAGGCGTCACCCCATATACGTCGTCTTTCGACTTAGCATAGAGCTGTGTTTTTGGTAAACAGTCGCTTGGGCCGTTTCACTGCGGCTCATATCTCTATGAGCACTCCTTCTCCCTAAGTTACGGAGTCATTTTGCAGAGTTCCTTAGCTATAGTTCTCTCGCTCACCTTAGGATTCTCTCCTCACCCATGTGTGTCCATTTTCGGTACGGGTTACTGTATGATTGGCACTAGAAGCTTTTCTTGGAAGCTGGCTTCAATGACTTCTGTACTTGCCTCAGCTTTCCATACGCATCACGCCTTCGCCTTTATGACAGCCGGATTTGCCTGGCTGTCAGCTACCTCGCTTGCACCTGCTTTTCCAGCAGCAGGATCACCTAGCCTTCTCCGTCACTCCTTCATTCATACCGTAAGTACAGGAATATCCACCTGTTGTCCATCGGCTACGCCTCTCGGCCTCGCCTTAGGTCCCGACTTACCCAGAGCGGACGAACCTTCCTCTGGAAACCTTGGGTTTTCGGTGCGTGGGATTCTCACCCACGTTCCGCTACTCACACCGGCATTCTCTCTTCTATACGCTCCAGCGCTCCTTCCGGTACGCCTTCGCCGCATATAGAACGCTCCCCTACCACTTGCTTGCGCAAATCCATAGCTTCGGTAATATACTTAGCCCCGGTAAATTATCGGCGCAGAGTCATTCGACTAGTGAGCTGTTACGCACTCTTTAAAGGATGGCTGCTTCTGAGCCAACCTCCTAGTTGTCTCGACATCTCCACATCCTTTTCCACTTAGTATATATTTTGGGACCTTAGCTGATGGTCTGGGCTGTTTCCCTCTTGACACTGGACCTTATCACCCACTGTCTGACTGCCGAGGATGTTTATGTGTCATTCGGAGTTTGATTATATTCAGTACCCCGGGATGGGGCCATCACATATTCAGTGCTCTACCTTCACATCACTTGCCTCGACGCTAGCCCTAAAGCTATTTCGGGGAGAACCAGCTATCTCCGGGTTCGATTGGAATTTCACCCCTAGCCACAGCTCATCCGCCAACGTTTCAACGGGGGTCGGTTCGGTCCTCCATCGGGTTTTACCCCAACTTCAACCTGGCCATGGCTAGATCACCCGGTTTCGGGTCTACGACATGCAACTTTCGCCCTCTTAAGACTCGCTTTCGCTTCGGCTCCGCATATCCTGCTTAACCTCGCTCCATATCGTAACTCGCCGGTTCATTCTACAAAAGGCACGCTATCACCCTTTAACGGGCTCTAACTTCTTGTAGGCATATGGTTTCAGGTTCTCTTTCACTCCCCTCCCGGGGTTCTTTTCACCTTTCCCTCACGGTACTGGTTCACTATCGGTCACAGAGTAGTATTTAGCCTTGCCAGATGGTCCTGGCTGTTTCCGACAGGATTCCTCGTGTCCCGCCGTACTCAGGTACTGTCTCGGACTTCCTCACTATTTCGGCTACGGGGCTGTCACCCTGTTTCGCCGGACTTCCCATTCCGTTCGCCTATAATGTCTTCTTGCCCTTTTTTGACAGCCCTACTACCCCGGCTCTTGCCGGTTTGGGCTCTTCCCCTTTCGCTCGCCGCTACTTAGGGAATCATTTCTTTATTTTCTCTTCCTTCAGGTACTTAGATGTTTCAGTTCCCTGAGTCTCGCCTCTCTGGAGCTATCTATTCACTCCAGGATACCCGGTCTCTATCCCGGGTGGGTTCCCCCATTCGGATATCGACGGCTCTTTGCATGCTTACTGCTCCCCGTCGCATTTCGCTGTTTGCTGCGTCCTTCTTCGCCTCTCTGTGCCTAGGCATCCGCCATACGCCCTTTCTTACTTTACCTTCTTCGGTGTCGCTTGATCACTTTCTATCTTCAACTTCTTCTCGTTGTTTCTTAGTTTTCTTCGACTTTCTTAGAAAGACCTTGATATCTCTTTATCTCGATCTTCTCTCTTTCGCTTTTCTATTATCCAGTTTTCAATGATCTCTTCCTGAGTTTCCCTCAATGAGGTCCACTCAAAACTAAACAGAATCTCCACACTTGCTTTCTCCTTAGAAAGGAGGTGATCCATCCCCACGTTCCCGTAGGGATACCTTGTTACGACTTCACCCCAATCATCAATCCCACCTTAGACAGCTCCTCCCTTTCGGTTAGGCCACCGGCTTCGGGTGTTATCAACTCTCGTGGTGTGACGGGCGGTGTGTACAAGGCCCGAGAACGTATTCACCGCGACATTCTGATTCGCGATTACTAGCGATTCCATCTTCATGCACTCGAGTTGCAGAGTGCAATCCGAACTGAGAACGGGTTTCTGGGTTTCGCTCCGCCTCGCGGCTTCGCTTCCCTCTGATCCGTCCATTGTAGCACGTGTGTAGCCCAGGTCATAAGGGGCATGATGATTTGACGTCATCCCCGCCTTCCTCCGGCTTGTCACCGGCAGTCTCGCTAGAGTCCCCAACTTAATGATGGCAACTAGCAACAGGGGTTGCGCTCGTTGCGGGACTTAACCCAACATCTCACGACACGAGCTGACGACAACCATGCACCACCTGTCTCGGATATATCTATCTCTCCATCTCTGGAGCCTTTATCCGGATGTCAAGACCTGGTAAGGTTCTTCGCGTTGCTTCGAATTAAACCACATGCTCCACCGCTTGTGCGGGCCCCCGTCAATTCCTTTGAGTTTCATTCTTGCGAACGTACTACTCAGGCGGAGTACTTACTGCGTTAACTGCAGCACTGGGATCTGACTCCCAACACTTAGTACTCATCGTTTACGGCGTGGACTACTAGGGTATCTAATCCTATTTGCTCCCCACGCTTTCGGGACTGAGCGTCAGTTGCAGTCCAGATCGTCGCCTTCGCCACTGGTGTTCCTCCATATATCTACGCATTTCACCGCTACACATGGAATTCCACGATCCTCTCCTGCACTCTAGCTGCCCGGTTTCTCTGGCACACTGAAGTTAAGCTTCAGCCTTTCACCACAGACCCTTGCTGCCGCCTGCTCCCTCTTTACGCCCAATAATTCCGGATAACGCTCGCCACCTACGTATTACCGCGGCTGCTGGCACGTAGTTAGCCGTGGCTTCCTCATAAAGTACCGTCACTCACATATCATTCCCTATATGTGCCGTTCTTCCTTTATAACAGAAGTTTACAGAACGAATTCCTTCTTCCTTCACGCGGCGTTGCTCGGTCAGGGTTCCCCCCATTGCCGAAAATTCCCTACTGCTGCCTCCCGTAGGAGTCTGGGCCGTGTCTCAGTCCCAGTGTGGCCGGTCACCCTCTCAGGTCGGCTACGCATCGTCGCCTTGGTGGGCCGTTACCCCTCCAACAAGCTAATGCGCCGTAAGCCCATCCTCTACCAGTCCCGTAGCACTTTTAATACAGTTATCATGCGATCTCTGTACCTATGCGGTCTTAGCTGACGTTTCCATCAGTTATCCCCCTGTAAAGGCCAGGTTGCTTACGTATTACTCACCCGTTCGCCACTCGAGCCCTAAGGCTCGCGTTCGACTTGCATGTATTAGGCACGCCGCCAGCGTTCATCCTGAGCCAGGATCAAACTCTCCATTGTCTTATCCTTTTCAAAGCCTATCGGCTTCTGCTCTCTTTTTATCTATTAATTGACGTGTGTTCTTTTCGATTCTGTTCAGTTTTCAATGTCCTCTCCGGCTCTTTTGCCGACTAGTTTATCCTACACTCTTTTCTCTCGTTTGTCAATTCTTTTTTTTACTTTTTTCGCTCGGCCCTTCCTTTGAACCTCGCTCCTTCTCTCGAGTGCCCTATTAATCTACCACATCCTCTTTACTTTGTAAATACCTTTTTTTACTTTTTTTATCCCTTCCCGCTTTTTCTCCCTTTTTATCACTCTGTTTCCCTGTTATAAATGCTACTATTAATATGTACAAAAACGATCATATAAAAATGTACAAAATCAATTCAACATAATATAATAATTCAGTTTTTATTGGAGGTTATATTATGATTATGAATTTAACAGTTAGTTCAAGTATTGAGATTAATTGTTTACTTGATTTACCAAAATTGAAAGTATTAGTAGAGGAGTTAAAATTGAAAATAAATAAATCACAAATTGCCCGAGAGCTTGGTGTAGATAGAAGATTGATTGATAAATATATGAATGGTTATACTAAGCCAAAGAAAAGAGAAAGAAAAAGTAAGTTAGATAATTTTTATCAAATAATATATGATATAAAAGTCAAGATAATTTGACCAATTTGTTGCAATTAAGTGTTCTCAGTTTTTTTAGGATTTAATTTATCTTTGATTCGATAAGATGGACCTGTGATATTAAATAAATATGAATAATGAAGAATCCTGTCTAATATGGCTTTAGTTATCATTTCATCATTTCCTAATATCTGTGGCCATTTATCAAATGAAATATTGCTTGTAAAAATAGTAGATCGTTTAGTATATCTTAAATCAATCAATTGAAAAAATAATTTAGCTTCCAGTGGTGTTATTTCATTAAATCCAACTTCATCAATGACTAGCAGCTTATACTTATAAAAGAGTCTTAGTTTTCTTTCTAATGTCCCCTCATTATATGCCTGTCTTAGTATATTGATTAATTTATTAAATTTAATAAAATATACACTATTTCTTCTTATAGCTACTGTATATGCAATTGCTATTGCCAAATGTGTTTTTCCAGTACCAGGGTTACCTACAAATACGATATTTGTAGCATTTTCATAAAAATCCGATTCAATAATGGATCTTATTTTTTCTTCTTTTATACCTGGCTGAAAATTAAAATCATAATCATCAACTTTTCTTAGAAAAGGAAATGCTGCTACTTTTACATTATAAAGTCTGTTATTCTCCTCTTTAGCTATCACTTCCTTATTCAGTATCTTATGCATTACATGCAGTTCTTCTTCAGCTATTTCATTATTCATTACTAATGAATTTAAATATGAATATGCTGATTTCAGTTTTAAATAATTCAATTGTTCCAGTACATCATTAGTCATTGTCATAAATTATATTCTCCAGTTCTTTTAATATTATTTGATTGCTTTCTTTAACTGCCTGCTTATCTGTTTTCTTATAATAAAGTTCATGTTCTTCTTTTATATTAAATTTATTATTAGTAATAGGATGTTTTTCAATAATTTTTCCGTTATAATATATAAGAAGTTCTTTGTTTTGGACCACTAGTCCGACACGTTTTCCAATATATTCTTGTGGTAGGGAATATTTATTGTATTTATACTGGAATAGTGATTCATTTGTAACATAGACTTCATTTAATTTAAGGTGATACCTGCTTCTGATTTCTTTGCTGGGTAACGGAAGCAGATCACCTTTTTCTTTTTCTAAAAGAAAATTTCTAGGAAGCCTTGTTGCCTGTGAGGAACGTTCATTATCCTCGTTATTGATTATTTCCAGTTTGTCATGTATATCAGATAATCCGCTATAATAACCGTTATAATTTTTAAGCTGATCCACTATCTTATTTTGTGTCTCAGTTTTTCCTTTGGTTTGAGGTCTATATGGCATACATGGCATAGGTGTTATTCCATAATCTTTACAGAATTCTTCAAATTTACTGTTTAATAAAGCTTTATCATCAGCTGATTTACGAGGCTTTTCTACAAATGCTTTAAGATTGTCAATGACCAGTTCTTTAGGAACACCACCGATTTCTTCAAATGCCTGGGCTAAAAATATTAACAGGTTATCAGTTGTAGGTTTTAATATTACCTGCCTGTAATTATATCTTGACCATGATAAAGTCAGAGTAGGAATATATACTACTGTCTGCGTGCCATTTTTATCTGTAAGTTTAACTTTTTCTTTCATATCGAACTGAGCCTGTTGACCAGGATTGGTTTCAAAACGTTCGATAAAAGAATCGGTTCTGTTATTTTTAAATTTACTATTGAGCTCTTCGTTATCCTTAATGTATCTGAAAAATGTCGAACGTGTACAGGTGATACCATGTTCACGTTTCATAAAATAATAAATATGATCGATATAATCAAAATTTCTCTGTTCATCACACAAATATTTGTATATAAGATCTTTATAATCATCTAAATATCTTTTTCTGTTTCTTGTTTTTTTAGGTGCGATACCGTTTAGCCTTCTGCTTAGTGTTTTTCGGCTACAGTTTAATTCTCTTGCAAGTTTAGAAACATTCAATTTAATTTCTCCTTCCTTATAGGCTCTGCTTAACATTAGAGCCTGGTCTAAATTATTTATTTTAATGACTGCTGTATTCAATATAATTCACTCCTTTACAGGAAAGAATTATATCAAAAAAGATTACCCTGATTAATGCAAAGTGTAACCACTTATCTGCAACAATTTGGGTAATCTTATTTTAACTTTTATATATGACTTGCTGATCAATCAAAATACTCAGGTTTTCTTTTATAAAAGAGTTTTATGGCAATTGTTAATGTCAATATAAAATTTACCAAAAGTGTTAGTTTAATTTTCACCAGTTCTGGTTGTTATGATCATCATCTTCAATCATGGATATCTTATCCTTTGTTCGATATGACCTTCCTGTGATATTTATGATGTGTGAATGATGAATAAGTCTGTCTAAGATTGCATTCGCTAATACATTATCACCAAAAACCTCTCCCCATCGTGACAGTGATTTGTTGGTTGTTATGATTGTTGAGTGTTTCTCATACCTTTTTGTTATCAATTGAAAAAGAAGATTCGATGATTCGCTATCCAGCGGAAGAAACCCTACCTCATCTATGATAAGTAGCTTATATTTTGCAAAGAATTTCAATCGTGTTTCTAGTCTGTTTTCTAGATGGGCTCTTTTTAGCTGTAGGATGAGATCATTGCAGTTTATAAAATATGTACTGTTTCTGTTTTTTGCTGCTTCTATTCCAATTGATGTCGCCAGATGTGTTTTTCCTACACCTGGGGTTCCAATGAGAAGAATATTTTCTGTTTTTTCCATAAATCTGAGATTTCTAAAATCAAGTATCTGCTCCTTGCTGATCGAAGGCTGATATGAAAAATCAAAATCCTCAAATGTTTTTATATATGGGAAATTGGCCACCTTCACGCATGCGTTCATCGCTCGTTCATTCCTAAGTTCCATTTCAAAATTAGTCAGTTCATATAGTGCTTCCACCATATCCTTCTTTCCTTCATTTACCATGCTTATATATGTATCTAAATATTCTCTTATGCGATCGAGCTTCAATGTTTCCAGATTGTTCATGAGCCTGTTATAGTTTGTTGCCATCCTTATTTACCTATCCTTTCAAGCAGTTTTAAATTTTCTTCTGCAATTGCATCGATATCTATATCCTTGTTGCAGATTGTATGATGCAGTGCCTCCTGATAATGATCGTGTTTGTAGTTGAATTTATTTTTGTTTATTTGATGTACTGTCACAAGTTCTGTGTTAAAATATACATAAAGTTTATTTTCAATTGGTACTAGCTTGACTCTTTTGTTGATAAACTTTGTAGGAACGGAATATCCAGATCCATTGTAGGTAACCAGTAGTGTTGGTGGCACTATCTGCGTAATGACATTATCTACATAGCTATCAAGCATCACTTTGTTTGGTAAGGGTCTGAGATATTCCTTTTCTTTTTCAAAGAGAACATGCGGCGGCATATTCGTTGTCTGATTGATGGTGTTATTGACTCGTCTATTGATCTTTTCAATAAGATGGATAAGTTCTTCTTCATTTTCAATCTCGCCATCATATGCATTCAGCCAGGAAATGAATCTGTTGGCTGATTCATCTTTTCCTTTTGTCTGTGGACTTCTTGTTTTGCATAGCCTTATCTTCATGCCGCTATCCTTTTCAAAGGCTCTGATTTTCTGATGCTTTCTTTTAGAGCCATTAGTAATGCTCACTACAGCTGTCATATTGTCAGTAAGTATATGTTCAGGGGTTCCTCCAAGCCTGTATAAGGTATCGATGATGCATCTAAGGAAGTCTTCAGTTGTTTTTCCTTTGGTATAGACAAATATATGTTCACGTGAATAGCCAAGTGTAGATGTCATGAGATTGAATTCTATGACTTCACCATAAATGGTCGTCATTCTAAGATTTTCTTTCCAGTCTACCTGCAATTGTTGGCCAGGCCTTGTTTCATATCTGACATGAGGCTTGACAGTTTTTTGTGGCTTCATATCACGTTTCCAAGTGTAATATTTAAAATTATTGTAAGTTCCGATATTGTCCTCACCATACCTGTCTAGAAGATACTCATATGCAGCACGTTTATGAACACCAGGCTTCTCAAACAATCTAGTGATTTCATCGCTATATTTATCCAGAATACTTTTTCTAGGTTTACGTTCCACTTTTTTTATTCCTCCTTCACGCCAGTATTTAGCTACTGTATGTCTATCCATATCGTAGATTCTGGCAAGTTCGCTAAAGTTTGGTTTAATATTCATTTGTTTCAAAATTAATAAATCTCCTATAATATTTCTTTCCATAATAATCTCCTGTATTTGAATACTATAAAAGTTAAAATAAGATTACCCAAATTGTTGCAGATAAGTGGTTACACTTTGCATTAATCAGGGTAATCTTTTTTGATATAATTCTTTCCTGTAAAGGAGTGAATTATATTGAATACAGCAGTCATTAAAATAAATAATTTGGATCAGGCTTTAATGTTAAGCAGAGCCTATAAGGAAGGAGAAATTAAATTGAATATTTCTAAACTTGCAAGAGAATTAAACTGTAGCCGAAAAACACTAAGCAGAAGGCTAAACGGTATCGCACCTAAAAAAACAAGAAACAGAAAAAGATATTTAGATGATTATAAAGATCTTATATACAAATATTTGTGTGATGAACAGAGAAATTTTGATTATATCGATCATATTTATTATTTTATGAAACGTGAACATGGTATCACCTGTACACGTTCGACATTTTTCAGATACATTAAGGATAACGAAGAGCTCAATAGTAAATTTAAAAATAACAGAACCGATTCTTTTATCGAACGTTTTGAAACCAATCCTGGTCAACAGGCTCAGTTCGATATGAAAGAAAAAGTTAAACTTACAGATAAAAATGGCACGCAGACAGTAGTATATATTCCTACTCTGACTTTATCATGGTCAAGATATAATTACAGGCAGGTAATATTAAAACCTACAACTGATAACCTGTTAATATTTTTAGCCCAGGCATTTGAAGAAATCGGTGGTGTTCCTAAAGAACTGGTCATTGACAATCTTAAAGCATTTGTAGAAAAGCCTCGTAAATCAGCTGATGATAAAGCTTTATTAAACAGTAAATTTGAAGAATTCTGTAAAGATTATGGAATAACACCTATGCCATGTATGCCATATAGACCTCAAACCAAAGGAAAAACTGAGACACAAAATAAGATAGTGGATCAGCTTAAAAATTATAACGGTTATTATAGCGGATTATCTGATATACATGACAAACTGGAAATAATCAATAACGAGGATAATGAACGTTCCTCACAGGCAACAAGGCTTCCTAGAAATTTTCTTTTAGAAAAAGAAAAAGGTGATCTGCTTCCGTTACCCAGCAAAGAAATCAGAAGCAGGTATCACCTTAAATTAAATGAAGTCTATGTTACAAATGAATCACTATTCCAGTATAAATACAATAAATATTCCCTACCACAAGAATATATTGGAAAACGTGTCGGACTAGTGGTCCAAAACAAAGAACTTCTTATATATTATAACGGAAAAATTATTGAAAAACATCCTATTACTAATAATAAATTTAATATAAAAGAAGAACATGAACTTTATTATAAGAAAACAGATAAGCAGGCAGTTAAAGAAAGCAATCAAATAATATTAAAAGAACTGGAGAATATAATTTATGACAATGACTAATGATGTACTGGAACAATTGAATTATTTAAAACTGAAATCAGCATATTCATATTTAAATTCATTAGTAATGAATAATGAAATAGCTGAAGAAGAACTGCATGTAATGCATAAGATACTGAATAAGGAAGTGATAGCTAAAGAGGAGAATAACAGACTTTATAATGTAAAAGTAGCAGCATTTCCTTTTCTAAGAAAAGTTGATGATTATGATTTTAATTTTCAGCCAGGTATAAAAGAAGAAAAAATAAGATCCATTATTGAATCAGATTTTTATGAAAATGCTACAAATATCGTATTTGTAGGTAACCCTGGTACTGGAAAAACACATTTGGCAATAGCAATTGCATATACAGTAGCTATAAGAAGAAATAGTGTATATTTTATTAAATTTAATAAATTAATCAATATACTAAGACAGGCATATAATGAGGGGACATTAGAAAGAAAACTAAGACTCTTTTATAAGTATAAGCTGCTAGTCATTGATGAAGTTGGATTTAATGAAATAACACCACTGGAAGCTAAATTATTTTTTCAATTGATTGATTTAAGATATACTAAACGATCTACTATTTTTACAAGCAATATTTCATTTGATAAATGGCCACAGATATTAGGAAATGATGAAATGATAACTAAAGCCATATTAGATAGGATTCTTCATTATTCATATTTATTTAATATCACAGGTCCATCTTATCGAATCAAAGATAAATTAAATCCTAAAAAAACTGAGAACACTTAATTGCAACAAATTGGTCAAATTATCTTGACTTTTATAAATACAGAAGATTCTATCAAAAAAGATAACCTTAGGATAGTTTTTCATTACCGAAACTGGTAATTATTATACCAACCTTTTTGGTTATCTTTATTTTACTATTAACAGCAATATCTAAAAGATAATCATGGATTAGAGTGCTCAGCTTCCCATTTTAGAAAGTGGATCAGCCAGCATGAGGAATTTGATAAATACTTTAATGGCAGAACAAACAGGACAGTAAATGGTAAAATTAGAAACAATATGACAAATCATCGGTCAATCAAAAGAGAGACTGGTATGGGAGTTGAGGCACAATTGGATTGGAAGGAAAATATGCATTATACCTTAAGCACAGGTGAGGTTATTGAATTAAATATCTTTGCACTTGTATATTCCTATTCAAGATATAGGATTAATTTCATCTCACTTACAAAAAAGCAGGGTGCTCTGTTTCATTATCTTGATCAGGCATTTGAAGCAGCTGGTGGTGTGCCTGACATCTTAAAAACCGATAATATGAAAACAGTCATGGATGAGGCAAGAACAGAATATTCGAGTGGAAAGGTCAATGCAAAGTTTCAACAGTTTGCGGATGATTATGGCTTTATAGTGAAACCTTGTATTGCCGGAAAACCATGGAGTAAAGGGAAGGTTGAAGCGCCAATGAAATTATGGGATGAACTATATGCTTATAATGGGAAGCTGAACTATGCACAACTGAATGAAAAAGTAATGGAAATCAATGAAAGAAATAATTGCCAGGTGCACAGTGAAATAGGAAAAATTCCGAAACTTCATATCCAAAAAGAAAAAGATTTCTTATCCCCTTTACCACAAGAAAAGATAAGAAATCAGTATAAAATCACCATTAGACCAGTAAAAGTAGATTCACAGAGTTTGTTTTCCTATAAAGGTAATAAATATTCCGCACCACCAGAATATATTGGTAAAACAGTGAAACTACAGATATTTGATGATTATATACATGTGTATTCTAACACAAGACTTATAACAATTCATCAAATATCTCAATCAAAATATAATTATCATGAAGAACATTATCAAAAAATATATGAAGTAAGTTTTAAAGACAGTTCGGATGAAATCAAACAATTAGCCAAGGCAAATTTAAATTTGATAGGAGAAATATACAATGAGTAGTACATATATGCAATTGAAAAATAACCTGAATTACTTGAAGTTAAGTCAAATGAATGAAAATTTAGATGAGATGTTGGATTATATAACCAGAAACAATCTATCTTTTACAGAAGGATTGATCAAATTGACGCAGATAGAAATCGATCATAGAGAAAAGAATATGGTCAAGTCAATGGTTAAGGTAGGGGCATTTCCTCATCATAAAGAATTAAGGGATTTTGATTTTGATTTTCAGTCATCAATAAACAAACAGCAGATATTGGATTTTGAGACACTCAGATTCATCGAGAATTGTGAAAACATCGTATTTCTGGGTAATAGTGGCGTAGGTAAAACACACCTGGCTGTAAGTATAGGCATTGCCGCGGCAAAGCGTAGAAATAGTACATATTTCATCAAATGTCATAATCTTATTCAACAATTGAAGAAAGCAAATAACGAGAACAGATTGGAAGATAGACTTCGCCATTTTACCAAATATAAAGTACTGATCATAGATGAACTTGGCTATCTTCCGATTAATAAAGATGATGCGAAATTGTTTTTTCAATTGATAGATAGACGTTATGAAAAAAGAAGCACGATATTAACTACAAATATCAATTTTAGTGAGTGGGATGAAGTCTTCTGTGATGTGGTCATGGCAAACGCTATTTTAGACAGAATCCTTCATCATGCGCACGTGGTAACTATAACGGGTAAATCCTATCGATTAAAAGATCAAATGAAGCCAAATGAAGAGGAATCCTAATACTTAAAAATGCTCTTGATTATATTGAGAAGGAACACAATTGTACATCATAAATGATCATTTTTGTACAAAATTATATTGACATTTATACCTGTCATTTTTTTATTAATAAAACGATAATAATTAAAATTGATGAATTAACAGTTAATTTATAAAAAATTTATTTTACAATATAAAACTAATTTGAGTAAAAATATTGAAAGATCATATCAAACAAACTTACCTTAATATAAATTTTAATAGAAAATTAACCAACAAGCAGTAAAATAATCCGTTAAAAGCAAAATAGATACAACTATTATTATATGTAAAAATTTGATAAATAAATATTAGTATACTGAAAATTGACTTAAGCATAATTATAAACATACAGCAATTAAACCTAAAATATAATATTAATTATATTTTATCAACAATAAAAGGATTAACTCATATAAAATTCATAAGTTAATCCTTATTGTTAAAAAATTTAATAAATATAAATAATATACTGGTATCATTTAACAAAAAATTCCAGATAATAAAAAAGAAGAACCGGCAGCTAGCTATTGTTGCACGTAAGTACTATCGTCGCCGTTATGATGCTTAACTTCTGTGTTCGGAATGGGTACAGGTGTGTCCATCATGCTATCGCCACCAGATCTTCTTTTTTTCAAGTGTCTTTTTCAAGATCACTCAAAACTAGATAATAGCAAAGCTCTTCGTCTCTTTCAAGTTTCTACCGCTTCTGGTCAAGTCTTCGACCTATTAGTATCAGTCCGCTGAACATGTCACCATGCTTGCACTCCTGACCTATCTACCTTATCGTCTTTAAGGGGTCTTATATACTTTCGTATTGGGAAGTCTCATCTTGAAGTGGGTTTCACACTTAGATGCCTTCAGCGTTTATCCCTTCCATATTTAGCTACCCAGCTGTGCCACTGGCGTGACAACTGGTCCACCATTGATATGTCCATCCCGGTCCTCTCGTACTAAGGACAGCTCTTCTCAAACTTCCTGCGCCCACGACAGATAGGGACCGAACTGTCTCACGACGTTCTGAACCCAGCTCGCGTACCGCTTTAATGGGCGAACAGCCCAACCCTTGGAACCGACTTCAGCTCCAGGATGCGATGAGCCGACATCGAGGTGCCAAACCTCCCCGTCGATGTGAACTCTTGGGGGAGATCAGCCTGTTATCCCCAGGGTAGCTTTTATCCGTTGAGCGACGGCCTTTCCATTCAGCACCGCCGGATCACTAAGCCCGACTTTCGTCCCTGCTCGACTTGTGGGTCTCGCAGTCAAACACCCTTTTGCCTTTGCACTCTGCGCTTGGTTTCCATCCAAGCTGAGGGTATCTTTGGGCGCCTCCGTTACTCTTTGGGAGGCGACCGCCCCAGTCAAACTGCCCACCTGACACTGTCCCGTCACCAGTTCCATGGCATCCGGTTAGAACTCCAATACACAAAGGGTAGTATCCCAACAGCGACTCCTCACACACTGGCGTGCATGTCTCTCAGTCTCCTACCTATCCTGTACATCCTGCATCAAAGTCCAATATCAGGCTGCAGTAAAGCTCCATGGGGTCTTTCCGTCTAGTCGCGGGTAACCTGCATCTTCACAGGTACTAAGACTTCACCGAGTCTACAGCTGAGACAGCGCCCAAATCGTTACGCCTTTCGTGCGGGTCAGAACTTACCTGACAAGGAATTTCGCTACCTTAGGACCGTTATAGTTACGGCCGCCGTTTACTGGGGCTTCAATTCTGTGCTTCGCTTGCGCTGACACTTCCTCTTAACCTTCCAGCACCGGGCAGGCGTCACCCCATATACGTCGTCTTTCGACTTAGCATAGAGCTGTGTTTTTGGTAAACAGTCGCTTGGGCCGTTTCACTGCGGCTCATATCTCTATGAGCACTCCTTCTCCCTAAGTTACGGAGTCATTTTGCAGAGTTCCTTAGCTATAGTTCTCTCGCTCACCTTAGGATTCTCTCCTCACCCATGTGTGTCCATTTTCGGTACGGGTTACTGTATGATTCGCACTAGAAGCTTTTCTTGGAAGCTGGCTTCAATGACTTCTGTACTTGCCTCGGCTTTCCATACGCATCACGCCTTCGCCTTTATGACAGCCGGATTTGCCTGGCTGTCAGCTACCTCGCTTGCACCTGCTTTTCCAGCAGCAGGATCACCTAGCCTTCTCCGTCACTCCTTCATTCATACCGTAAGTACAGGAATATCCACCTGTTGTCCATCGGCTACGCCTCTCGGCCTCGCCTTAGGTCCCGACTTACCCAGAGCGGACGAACCTTCCTCTGGAAACCTTGGGTTTTCGGTGCGTGGGATTCTCACCCACGTTCCGCTACTCACACCGGCATTCTCTCTTCTATACGCTCCAGCGCTCCTTCCGGTACGCCTTCGCCGCATATAGAACGCTCCCCTACCACTTGCTTGCGCAAATCCATAGCTTCGGTAATATACTTAGCCCCGGTAAATTATCGGCGCAGAGTCATTCGACTAGTGAGCTGTTACGCACTCTTTAAAGGATGGCTGCTTCTGAGCCAACCTCCTAGTTGTCTCGACATCTCCACATCCTTTTCCACTTAGTATATATTTTGGGACCTTAGCTGATGGTCTGGGCTGTTTCCCTCTTGACACTGGACCTTATCACCCACTGTCTGACTGCCGAGGATGTTTATGTGTCATTCGGAGTTTGATTATATTCAGTACCCCGGGATGGGGCCATCACATATTCAGTGCTCTACCTTCACATCACTTGCCTCGACGCTAGCCCTAAAGCTATTTCGGGGAGAACCAGCTATCTCCGGGTTCGATTGGAATTTCACCCCTAGCCACAGCTCATCCGCCAACGTTTCAACGGGGGTCGGTTCGGTCCTCCATCGGGTTTTACCCCAACTTCAACCTGGCCATGGCTAGATCACCCGGTTTCGGGTCTACGACATGCAACTTTCGCCCTCTTAAGACTCGCTTTCGCTTCGGCTCCGCATATCCTGCTTAACCTCGCTCCATATCGTAACTCGCCGGTTCATTCTACAAAAGGCACGCTATCACCCTTTAACGGGCTCTAACTTCTTGTAGGCATATGGTTTCAGGTTCTCTTTCACTCCCCTCCCGGGGTTCTTTTCACCTTTCCCTCACGGTACTGGTTCACTATCGGTCACAGAGTAGTATTTAGCCTTACCAGATGGTCCTGGCTGTTTCCGACAGGATTCCTCGTGTCCCGCCGTACTCAGGTACTGTCTCGGACTTCCTCACTATTTCGGCTACGGGGCTGTCACCCTGTTTCGCCGGACTTCCCATTCCGTTCGCCTATAATGTCTTCTTGCCCTTTTTTGACAGCCCTACTACCCCGGCTCTTGCCGGTTTGGGCTCTTCCCCTTTCGCTCGCCGCTACTTAGGGAATCATTTCTTTATTTTCTCTTCCTTCAGGTACTTAGATGTTTCAGTTCCCTGAGTCTCGCCTCTCTGGAGCTATCTATTCACTCCAGGATACCCGGTCTCTATCCCGGGTGGGTTCCCCCATTCGGATATCGACGGCTCTTTGCATGCTTACTGCTCCCCGTCGCATTTCGCTGTTTGCTGCGTCCTTCTTCGCCTCTCTGTGCCTAGGCATCCGCCATACGCCCTTTCTTACTTTACCTTCTTCGGTGTCGCTTGATCACTTTCTATCTTCAACTTCTTCTCGTTGTTTCTTAGTTTTCTTCGACTTTCTTAGAAAGACCTTGATATCTCTTTATCTCGATCTTCTCTCTTTCGCTTTTCTATTATCCAGTTTTCAATGATCTCTTCCTGAGTTTCCCTCAATAAGGTCCACTCAAAACTAAACAGAATCTCCACACTTGCTTTCTCCTTAGAAAGGAGGTGATCCATCCCCACGTTCCCGTAGGGATACCTTGTTACGACTTCACCCCAATCATCAATCCCACCTTAGACAGCTCCTCCCTTTCGGTTAGGCCACCGGCTTCGGGTGTTATCAACTCTCGTGGTGTGACGGGCGGTGTGTACAAGGCCCGAGAACGTATTCACCGCGACATTCTGATTCGCGATTACTAGCGATTCCATCTTCATGCACTCGAGTTGCAGAGTGCAATCCGAACTGAGAACGGGTTTCTGGGTTTCGCTCCGCCTCGCGGCTTCGCTTCCCTCTGATCCGTCCATTGTAGCACGTGTGTAGCCCAGGTCATAAGGGGCATGATGATTTGACGTCATCCCCGCCTTCCTCCGGCTTGTCACCGGCAGTCTCGCTAGAGTCCCCAACTTAATGATGGCAACTAGCAACAGGGGTTGCGCTCGTTGCGGGACTTAACCCAACATCTCACGACACGAGCTGACGACAACCATGCACCACCTGTCTCGGATATATCTATCTCTCCATCTCTGGAGCCTTTATCCGGATGTCAAGACCTGGTAAGGTTCTTCGCGTTGCTTCGAATTAAACCACATGCTCCACCGCTTGTGCGGGCCCCCGTCAATTCCTTTGAGTTTCATTCTTGCGAACGTACTACTCAGGCGGAGTACTTACTGCGTTAACTGCAGCACTGGGATCTGACTCCCAACACTTAGTACTCATCGTTTACGGCGTGGACTACTAGGGTATCTAATCCTATTTGCTCCCCACGCTTTCGGGACTGAGCGTCAGTTGCAGTCCAGATCGTCGCCTTCGCCACTGGTGTTCCTCCATATATCTACGCATTTCACCGCTACACATGGAATTCCACGATCCTCTCCTGCACTCTAGCTGCCCGGTTTCTCTGGCACACTGAAGTTAAGCTTCAGCCTTTCACCACAGACCCTTGCTGCCGCCTGCTCCCTCTTTACGCCCAATAATTCCGGATAACGCTCGCCACCTACGTATTACCGCGGCTGCTGGCACGTAGTTAGCCGTGGCTTCCTCATAAAGTACCGTCACTCACATATCATTCCCTATATGTGCCGTTCTTCCTTTATAACAGAAGTTTACAGAACGAATTCCTTCTTCCTTCACGCGGCGTTGCTCGGTCAGGGTTCCCCCCATTGCCGAAAATTCCCTACTGCTGCCTCCCGTAGGAGTCTGGGCCGTGTCTCAGTCCCAGTGTGGCCGGTCACCCTCTCAGGTCGGCTACGCATCGTCGCCTTGGTGGGCCGTTACCCCTCCAACAAGCTAATGCGCCGTAAGCCCATCCTCTACCAGTCCCGTAGCACTTTTAATACAGTTATCATGCGATCTCTGTACCTATGCGGTCTTAGCTGACGTTTCCATCAGTTATCCCCCTGTAAAGGCCAGGTTGCTTACGTATTACTCACCCGTTCGCCACTCGAGCCCTAAGGCTCGCGTTCGACTTGCATGTATTAGGCACGCCGCCAGCGTTCATCCTGAGCCAGGATCAAACTCTCCATTGTCTTATCCTTTTCAAAGCCTATCGGCTTCTGCTCTCTTTTTATCTATTAATTGACGTGTGTTCTTTTCGATTCTGTTCAGTTTTCAATGTCCTCTCCGGCTCTTTTGCCGACTAGTTTATCCTACACTCTTTTCTCTCGTTTGTCAATTCTTTTTTTTACTTTTTTCGCTCGGCCCTTCCTTTGAACCTCGCTCCTTCTCTCGAGTGCCCTATTAATCTACCACATCCTCTCTCCTTTGTAAATACCTTTTTTTACTTTTTTTATCCCTTCCCGCTTTTTCTCCCTTTTTATCATCGTTTTTCCCTGTCATTTTTTATCTCTTTGTTTTTTTGATATAAGACAGCAGTGACTTTCTGCTTTCAGATCATTCAAGCATTTTCTTATAATCATCCTGATTAATTGTATCTTCAGGGTATTTATTACGATAATTTTCTATACCATCACATATCTGAACCGCCAGTTTTTTATGATATCTGCTGCTTTGCAGCTGGCCCCGTTCGTTAGGATTGGAAATGAACCCGCATTCTATAAGCACTCCTACTGTTTTGGTAGCTCTCAGCACTCTGAAATCTGCCCCTGAAATAACCTTGCTGCTTCCAGTAATCTCTTTCATTGACTCATGGATCTCATTAGCTAATCTTTTCCCCTTTTCACTGTTATTGTAATAAAACACCTGAGAACCCCAGACACTGCTTGAAAGTGCTGAATTCAGATGAACACTGATCAGATAATCACTGTTGAATGAATCTATCTTTTTTACTCTTAGATACATATCATCCTGTTTAGAGTAATGATGATTACGTCTTGTTAGATCCTGCTCATCTTCCCTGGTCAGGTTTACAGTAGCACCACGATTTTCAAGCTCCTCTTTTAACGCAAATGATATTTCCAGATTCAGCTCTGCCTCGTTTACAGATCCGGCACTTGCTCCATTATCCAACCCACCATGTCCTGGGTCTATAACAATAGAAACGTTTTTTAAAGTTTGTTCACTATTTACAGGAATTTCTGTTTTTTTGATAAATAGATTACTTGCTATATATACCATTACTGTAATCATTATTATTAGATATGTTCTTTTCACAAAATCACCTATAGGATTATATGCAAATAGCTACAAATAAATGTATTTTTCTTATAATTGAGAAAAATTTAATTATACCTCTTTTAATAATCTGGCTAACCTTGATATTTTATTATTTATATGCTGTTTTTTTATTTAGACAATTTAATTTATAAAAATACAACGAGTTGTGACTATCACGTAAATCCAGTTGATAATCGCAGCTCGTCTTTTTTTATAAACTTTACTTATTATTTTTACTAATTTATAAATATAAATTATATCTATATAATCACTATTTTTGTTTTATAATAATTACATATTTAAAAATAATAATTTTATACTTGGAGGAATCTACGAAATTACAATATCAAAATATCATTATTAGAAATGCAACCATTGACGATGCTACAATTTTATATCATTGGTGGAATGATGGTCGCGTTATGGCTCACGCTGGATTTTATGATGGATTAAAAATAAGTTTAGATGACGTAATAGAACAATTAAAAACAGAAAATGACCCTAAAGAAAAATGTCGTCTTATTATTGAAATTGATCAACAAAAAATTGGGGAAATGATTTACTTTCATCGTAGTGCAAACTTAGCTGAAATTGGTATAAAAATATGTGAATTAACTTATCAAAATAAGGGCTATGGTAAAATCTTGCTATCGATGCTTATTAGCGAACTATTTAAATACAATTATAAACAAATTAAAATAACAACAAATATTAACAACAAACGAGCAAGGCACGTCTATGAATCATTAGGGGCTAAACTGCATCAAATTGAAAAAGATACTTACAAGGATTCTAGAGGACAATTACAAACAGCCTATGATTATCGTCTAAATAAAGATGATTTTCAATGTTTTAATTAAAATGAAAAGGGGAAATTTTAATGATAAAAGTATTAGCAAAAAGTATTCGTGAATATAAACGAGCTTAAATTATGACACCTATTTTAGTTAGCGGTGAAGTAGTAATGGAATGTTTAATTCCCTTTATTATTGCAACACTAGTAAACCAGGTAAAAAGCGGCGCTGATTTGGATTCAATATTAAAATATGGTTTAATTTTAATACTAATGGCTGGTTTATCTTTAATGTTTGGAGCTTTAGCAGGTTCGTCATGTGCCGTTGCTTCATGTGGTCTAGCTAAAAATTTACGCAAAGATATGTTTAATAATATTAAAAAATTTTCTTTGAAAATATCGACAAGTTTTTAACATCCTCTTTGGTAACTAGAATGACAACAGATATTACAAATGTTCAAAATGCTTATATGATGATTATTCGTACTGCAATTAGAGCTCCATTAATGTTAATATTTGCCTTCTGTATGGCTTTTTATATGGGTGGAAAAATGGCTTGGATTTTTTATTTGTCGTTCCAATTCTCGCAATCGGTCTAGGAATTGTAATCTACAAAACAATGCCATTATTTAAAAAAGTATTTAAAAAATACGATAATTTAAACAGTTCAATTCAAGAAAACATCAAAGGAATTAGAGTAGTTAAATCATTTGTACGTGAAGATTACGAACAAACAAAATTCAATTTTGCCGCTAAAGATGTATGCCAGGACTTCACCAAAGCAGAACGAATTTTAGCTATCAACAATCCATTAATGCAATTTTGTATTTATACCGTAATGGTCTTTGTTTTATCATTTGGTTCTTATACCATCATTACTAGCCACGGTTTAGATTTAGATGTGGGACAATTATCATCACTTTTAACTTATAGTTTTATGATGTTAAATAGTTTAATGATGCTTTCGATGGTCTTTGTAATGATTACCATGGCTGGTGAATCTAGTAAAAGAATTGTAGAAGTATTACAAGAACAAAGTACCCTTACTAATCCAGATAATCCAATCATGGAAGTTTCTGATGGTTCAATCGAATTTGAAAACGTAAGCTTTAAATATTCACTTAAAGCCAAACGCCAGGCCCTTGTCAATATCAACTTAACTATTAATTCTGGAGAAACAATTGGTATTATTGGCGGTACCGGCTCTTCAAAAACGACATTAATACAGTTAATCAGCAGATTATACGATGCTAGCGAAGGAGTAGTAAAAGTTGGAGGGCATAATGTTAAAGAATATGATCTAGAAACTTTACGAAATAACGTTGCTGTCGTATTGCAAAAAAATCTTTTGTTTTCAGGAACAATAAAAAGATAATCTTCGCTGGGGTAACAAAAACGCTACAGACGAAGAAATTATCCAAGCTTGTAAATTAGCTTGCGCCGATGAATTTATCAATCAATTTCCTGATGGCTATGATACATATATCGAACAAGGTGGTAGCAATGTTTCAGGTGGTCAAAAACAGCGTCTTTGTATTGCTCGAGCTTTGTTAAAACATCCTAAAATTTTAATTTTAGACGATTCAACTAGTGCTGTTGATACCAAAACTGATGCTAAGATCCGTAAAGGAATGCGTGAGTTTATTCCAGAAACTACTAAAATAATTATTGCTCAAAGAACTTCTTCAATCGAAAATGATGATCGCATTATTGTAATGGAAAGTGGCAGTATCGATGCAGTTGGCAGCCATGAACAATTATTAAAAACTAATAAAATTTATCAGGAAATTCACAATTCTCAAAACAAGGCAGGTGATAACAGTGAAAAATAATAGTATCATTTTAAGATTATTAAAAACAATTAAGCAATTTTATCCTATTATGTTTCCTTTAACAATCATCTGTATCATTTTTAATGCTGTGATCTCTTCAATCCCTACTATCTTTATGCAAAATATTATTGCCCTAGTTGAAGATAACTGGAAAATGGTTCTTGGGATAACATTGGTAATCAAATCATTTTTTATGTTGCAATCTTGGCAACTTTCTATCTTTTATCGTTAGCTGCAGGCTTTATTTATAATCAATTAATGGCCATTATCACTCAAGGAACATTAATGAAACTACGAGAAAAAATGTTTGCAAAAATGCAATATTTACCAATTAAATATTTCGATACTAATAACCATGGTGATATCATGAGCCATTATACTAATGATATCGATACTTTAAGACAAATGATTTCACAAAGTTTGCCGCAATTATTGATTTCAGGAGTTACTGTCTTAACAATATTTATTATCATGATTTATTATTGCTTCTGGCTCACTGGAGTAATTCTTTTAGGGGTAGTAGTGATGTTTATCTTGATAAAAAAAATCGGTGGTAACTCGGCTCGTTATTTCTTTAACCAGCAAAAAGCTTTAGGGGAAGTAGAAGGATTTGTAGAAGAAATGATGAACGGTTTAAAAGTTGTTAAAGTCTTTTGCCATGAAGAAGAATCATTTAATGATTTGAATTCATTAAATGAAAAATTATATGAACAACCAATGAAAGCAAATCGTTATGCTAATATTTTAGGACCAATCTTAAATAATATCGGTAATGTTTTATACGTCCTTGTTGCAGTCACTGGGGCTTGTTTACTAATTTTAGATGTCCCTAATATTTCACTTTCAATGATGCCTTTAAGTCTTAGTATTACAGTTCCATTTTTAAATATGACTAAACAATTCGTTGGTAACATTGGTCAAGTTTCCCATCAAATTAACGCTGTAGTTATGGGAATCGCTGGGGCTAAAAGAATTTTTGATCTAATGGACCAAGAAGTAGAAGTTGATAATGGTTATGTTACATTAGTTAATATCACTAATGAAGATGGACAAATCAAAGAATGTCAACACCGCACTGGTTTATGGGCTTGGAAACATCCGCATAAAAGTGATAATACAATAACTTACACATTACAAACTGGTAACATTGTCCTTGATGATGTTGATTTTCAATACGAAGAAAACAAACCTGTTTTACATAATATTTCTTTATATGCCAAACCTGGACAAAAAGTTGCTTTTGTAGGAGCTACTGGTGCTGGAAAAACAACTATAACTAATTTATTAAATCGTTTTTATGATATTGCTGATGGTAAAATACGCTATGATGGTATAAATATCAATAAAATTAAAAAGGCTGATTTACGGCATTCACTAGGAATTGTATTACAAGATACTAATATGTTTACTGGTACTGTTATGGATAATATTAGATATGGTCGTTTAGATACAACTGACCAAGAATGTATAGAAGCAGCAAAATTGGCAGGTGCTGATGATTTTATCACTCGTCTTCCTAACGGTTATCAAACTATGCTGGCTGAAAACGGCAGCAATTTATCATAGGGACAACGACAATTATTATCAATTGCCCGAGTAGCTGTCGCTAATCCTCCAGTAATGATTTTAGACGAGGCTACTTCTTCAATCGATACTAGAACGGAAGCAATTATTCAAAAAGGAATGGACGCTTTAATGGAAGGTAGGACAACTTTTGTAATTGCTCATCGTTTATCAACTGTAAAAAACGCAGATGTAATTATTGTACTAGATCATGGGCGAATTATTGAACGCGGTAGTCATCAAAAATTAATTGAACAAAAAGGTCAATATTATCAATTATATACTGGCGCTTTTGAATTAGAATAGAACTATTTTTTTAAAACAATACAGGCTTTAACAATTTACGTTAAAGCCTTTTAATTATTTATCTTTTTCTTGAATTTTTTATAATTCCTTTGAATATAACGATGTCTTGTTAAATAATCAGGATATTTTTTATAAATTTCCTGTATTCCTATTGGATCATTAATAACAATACTATCTTTATTTAATATTTCAAATAATTCTGATAAATCATCAATATTTTCTAACTTAAATTGATAAATATCATCATCTGTTTTAAGATCTATCGCTACATTATAAATATATTCACTAAAAACACCTAATAACTTAAAAACAGCAACAAATGATAACGTAACCTCTTTTATGCTTTCTATAAAAATAATCCTATGTTCATGAAAAATATTATCATACTCCAACTTATCTTCATTAACATATAAAAGTCGACATTTCTTAGCTTCCAGGCTGATTTGACGATTTTTAAAAACCGCATAAACATCCTCCCTAGTCTTTTTACTACTATAATCAATATTTTCTTTGATTACATTTTTGTTTGATTCATTAATTGCTTCATTTTTATTTAATGTTTTTTCATCCTCGTTATTAAATAATTTAAGTAAGCTATCTTCGGTCGTGATTTTATTTATTTCTTTAAAAAATGCAACTTGTGAACTATTATTACGATGCAATACTGTCTTAATACTACCATCACGTATATACATAAATGTTTTAGCATAACTAGCTATCATACTATCATGAGTTACTAAAATAATTGCTGTCCCCTCTTTATTTAACTGACTCAATAAATTTAAAACTTCATGAGAATTTTTAGAATCGAGATTCCCTGTCGGTTCATCACAAATAATAATTTTAGGATTATTAATTATCGCTCTAGCAATAGCAGCCCGTTGTTTTTCGCCTCCCGAACATTCTTCTGGTAATTTATCAAGAATATGATGAATATTCAATCTTTGAGCCACTTTATTTACTCTTTCAATTATTTCTTTAGCCGAGACTTTCGCTAACATAATTGGCGTAGCAATATTGTCAAATATTGATAAAGTTGATATTAAATTATGATTTTGAAACACAAAACCTAGATATTTATATCTAAAGGCACTAAGTTTAAAATCATTTAAATCATTTACTAAATCACCTAGAACTTTCACAGTACCTGTTGTAACCTGATCTAACGAAGACAAACAATGTAATAATGTTGATTTTCCAGAACCACTTGGCCCCATAATAGCTATAAAGTCATGTTCTTTTAATACAAAATCAACCATATTTAAAGCTCTAAAATTAGTTCCTCTTTTAAAAAATATATCACGATCATAAATCTTTGAAATATTATTCGCTTCTATTAAGATATTTGACATTTTTAATTACCTCCCTGGTTAATCTTTTATAGCCAATAATCATGTATAAACCAATAAACAAATAAATAATAAAATAACAACTTATTAAACTTATAATTAACTTGATTGAAATAAAATCTAATATATATGCTTTGGATACTACTGTTATATAGATTAAAAAAGGCAAAACTACAGCAAAAAACACAAATAAAATTATTTCTAATTCGTGAATAAAATCTATTTCTTTTTTTGAATATCCAATTGCTTTTAAAGTAGCAATATCTCTAGTTTTAACAGGAATATAAACAGAAAATCTGAAAACAAAGCAAATTGCAATCATAAAAAGTAAAATCAGATAACAAATTATTACCACTCCTAACAAATAAATATTTATTATTGGCATAGATATTAAAAAGAACATAAATGGGGTTAGAATTGTATTAATCAATATTAATGGTGTCATTGCTTTTAACAAATAAATTAGTTGATTAATTGCCATCAATATCATCGGATGTTCTATTAACCATTTATTATGAAAAAAATCAAAAAATAATGGTATAAAATACTTCACAAAGAAAATTAGAGCAATTAATGAACTTGTAAAATATACTAATAAAGAAACAAAATCATTTATAACAATTATGTGTTGTATTGATGTTACAATTATAATCAATGATAAAAGCACTACTACAATTTGCCATATAGGTATTGACTTTTTCTCCTTTTCAACTATAAAAGAACTAAAAAACGATACCTTAGTTTTATGTTTTTGAATATGATTCATATACTCAACTATCCGAAATTTAATATCCATAAATTTTCCTAAATCAACAATGAAAATAAAACATATCTTAACTAACAATAAAGAAATATAGTAATAAAAAATAGTAGATATAGAATGAATACTAAATAATTCTAATATCTTAAACATTGAAAAAATACTACTTATTCCTTTAACAAAAAGAACACTTAAGCTACTACCAAATAAAGCTGCCAAAATAAATAAACTTCCAAATTGAACAGTAATATATTTACTAACCCAAACAACATTTCTCCCGCTTAATAATATAATTGAAAATTCATCACTTTTTTGATCAACAAAAAAATTATTAATGAACATCATTAAAATAAAAGAAACGATCATCGTAATTAAAATGATTATTTGTCCAATCAGTTCAAAAAGCGAATCATTAATCAATGAAATATTTGTGAGAATTATTAGTAAAGTAAAATCAAAACAAAAAAGTATCGATAACACTCCAATAATTACTAAATAGCGATTTTTTTGTCCAATGACAATATCTTTTAAAAATGCATACATAACTTCACCCTCTTGACTATTTTATAAACGTTTTCTACTCCATAAATAAAATAGATATATTAGTAAACATATAATTAAATAGAATGATCACCCTAATTACTAATTCAATCATAGTCAAAAAATATTATGCACACAATATTCTTGGAACAAGTGGCATCTTATTTGTATAAGCGGTAATAAAAAAGATATTAAACATCATTATGTCTAATATCTAATTAACTATTTTTAATCCATCTTATTAAAAGTACTTTTAGGAAAAGCTATTACTACTTTAGTTCCTTCTTGATATTTAGAAGCAATTGTTATATTTAATCCTAATTTTTTACAAATTTTACTTGCTAAATATAACCCCATTCCAGTAGACCGAGATTTTAATCGATCACTACCGGTAAAACCTTTTTCAAAAACTCTAGATAAATCACTTTCTTTTATTCCTATTCCATTATCAATAATTTCTAGTAAAATTCTATTATTTTCTTTAATAACCTGAATAGTTATTTTCTTTTCTTTTTTATCCATATATTTTATTGAATTATTAATAATTTGATTAATAACAAAAATCAACCACTTTTCATCAGTAGCCACTAATACATCTAAATCATTTGTTGTAATACTTATTTTATTCAATAAAAAATAATCTTTATTTTGCATGATAACCTGATGAATTATTTCTGATAATTCAATGCTTTTAATAAAATAATCTTTCTCTGGATTTTCACTACGAGCATAAAACAATACCTGTTCTACTAAATTATCTATTTTTTTAACTTCCTGATGTAATTCAACTTCATTATGATTATCTAAAAAAAGCGACAAAGCAGCTAATGGCGTTTTAACTTCATGAACAAAACATTCAATGTATTCTTCATAATCTTTATATTTTCTTTCAAGCAACGATATCTTATCATTCATAGCTTTTGTTGCTTTTTTTAAAGCATAAAAATAAGCTTCGTTTTCAATTTGTTTAGGTTTTTTTATTACTTCACAAATAAGATATTTCTCTTCTAAATTATCCACTAAAAATTTAATCTCTTTACTTCGTTTATTAATTCGCCAATAATCAAAAAACAAATATAAAAAAAGTAACAATAAACTAAGTAAAAATAATGGTAGTAATAAACTTATTTTTAATCCTACCAAAAAATTAAAAATGAACTGTAAAAATACAAACAAAATATAAAATACAATCAACCATATTTTTTCTTCAATATATTGAATCATATTTGATAACCCTGTCCTCTTATTGTTTTGATAAAATCAGGCTGGTCGATTTCTTTTAATTTTTTTCGTAATCGATTTAAATTCACATTTAAAATATTATCATCCAAATAATATTTTTCATTCCAAAGATAATCTAGTAATTCTTCTTTTGTAATCAACTTATCAGGATTCATAAAAAAATAATATAAAATATGAAATTCATTTCTAGTCAATTCAACTTCCTTATCATTATGTTTTACTATCGATAAATGTAAATCTAATACCATATCTTTGACCTTTAATTCTTTGTATTGAATTGGATCAAATTGTCTTAATGCCCTTTTTATTTTTTCTAATAGAATACTTTTGTTGTATGGTTTTGTAATAAAATCATCGCCACCAGATAATGTTAATACATCTAAAATCTCATTAAAAAATTCTTTTCTTGACTTTTCCCCTCTAACTATTTCATTAAAAATTTTACCATCTTTTAAAAATAACACTCGATGGCAAAAACTGGCACTAAACGAATCATGAGTAACCATTAAAATCGTAGCTTTTAATTTATTATTCATTTCATCCATTGTTTCTAATAACATCCGACTGCTTTTTGAATCAAGAGCTCCAGTTGGCTCATCCGCTAAAATGAGTTTTGGCTCATTTATTAATGCTCTAGCACAAGCACATCGCTGTTTTTGACCCCCAGATACTTCATAAGGATATTTATCTAAAATATTTAATATCCCTAACTTGTCAGCTATATCATTTACTTTATTATCTACTTCGTTTACATCTTCTTTATTAATAACCAAAGCAAGGGAAATATTTTCAGAAATAGTTAATGTATCCAATAAATTAAAATCCTGAAAAATAAATCCTAAATTTTCTCTTCTAAATTTTGCTAATTCTTTTTCTTTTAATTCAGTTATATCCTTATCACCAATATAAATATGACCACTAGTTACTTCATCAATTGTAGAAATACAATTTAACAACGTTGTTTTACCCGAACTACTAGCACCCATTATCGCAACAAATTCTCCTTTAGTAACTTGTAAAGATAGATCATTTACTGCTTTAGTAATATTAGTTTTAGTCCCATAGTATTTTTTTACGTTTAATAATTTTAAAATCTCCATATCAATCTTCCTTTCTGCAATCATTATAGCAACAACGCTATTTCATTAAAATTACGGTTTTGTAAGTAAAAATTTAATTACTGTAGTAATTAAAAAATATTTTCACATCAAAAAAAAGAACTAAAAAAGTTCTTTTAATTAAGATTTATTTCATAATTTCTATTATATAAATATCATCAATGTTTATTTTTGTTCCATCAATCAACACTACTTTTTTAGTGTACTCATCGATTTTTTTTACTCTTTCTATTTTTTCAATATACTTACCTCCTGTTTTTCTTAAGTCTTTTTGGAAGTAAACTATCTTAACTGTTGGTTGTAAATGAATATTATTAACGATTAGTTGTAACTTTCGATTAATTATTTCTATTTGATTTTCGTCTAAAATCTTTTTGTTAGTAGTCAAACGCTCAGTTTCTTTAATCGCATCTTTATGACCGGTTAAAGCTGCAAACGGTGCAAACTGAGCCGCCCTTTCATACATAGTCATTGGTTGATGAACTTTTGAAACATGATGAGGTTGATCAATAATATCACTATAATCATGAATATTATTTTTATTTGCCATTTAAGCCTTATGACCTCCTATTGTCTTATTTCTTTGGCGCCCTGTCGCTCCCTCTTCTAGATTCATTCCTTTCAATACCGCATTTTTACCAAATTTCTTTTTAAGAGCTAATGTTGTTTCCTGAAGCTTTTTTTCTTTTTCAAGCTTAGCTTGCAACTGCTTTTCTTGTAGCAAGAGTTGATCATAATCAGTAAACATATCCATTTGCATAAACGATTCTTGATGTTCAATTGTACTTTCATCAATAACATGATTAGCCGATAAATTAAAACGTCTAATTGTCAAAGATTTATTAATTTTTTGATCATACCACTCTAATACCTTTTCTCGAATAATTATTGATGAAGAAGTATAACATTCTAAATTAATTGTGCCATGTCCATGCTTAGGAATTTTTCTACCATATCGATCATCCATTAAAGCTCCACTATAATTGTTAGTTAAATTATCACGATCATACCCTACAGTTACTACAATTTGATCTGTAACTAAATGCCGATCAACCAAATCTAACGCCAAAGAATCGAGCATTTCTTTTAATACCAAACGACCTTTTTTAAAATCATAAGGACAACTTAAAACCTGGCCTGAACCAATACTGTTATGTTTAGGTTTATATGATTTTATATCTTTCATTGTACATGGTTCATAACCCCAGGCATGATCGATTAATAATTCAGCATTGACACCAAACATATCATAGAGCAATTCTTCGTTATAATAATCATCTGCTTTTCCGACTGAACATTTAGCTATATCACCCATTGTATATAAACCTACTTCTTGTAATTTTTGTTTATAGCCACGTCCAACGCGCCAAAAATCAGTTATTGGCTGATGGTTCCATAAATATTTTCGATACATCTTTTCATTTAATGAAGCAATCCTTACCCCATCTTGATCTGGTTTTATGTGTTTAGCAACAATATCCATAGCAACTTTACATAAATATAAATTAGTACCGATTCCGGCTGTTGCTGTAATTTTAAATGTATTATAAATATCTTGAATAATCATTTTCGCAAAATCTTTGGGATGAATATCAAGATTTTTTAGATAATGCGTTGCATCAATAAATACTTCATCAATTGAATAAACATGAATATCTTCAGGTGACACATATTTTAAATAAATTTTGTAGATTTCAACACTATATTCTAAATAAAAAGCCATTCTGGGCGTTGCAATGATATATGATAACTTTAAATATGGATTATTTTTAAGTTCGTCATCATTATATGATTCACCTTGAAAACAACGACCTTTAATCTGCCTTTGCCTTTTAATATTTACTTCTTTTACCTTTTGAATAACTTCAAAAAGACGCGCCCGTCCTGGCAAGCCATACTGTTTCAATGAAGGTGATAAAGCTAAGCAAATAGTCTTTTCAGTTTTACTGCCATCTGCAACTACTAAGTTCGTTGTTAACGGATCAAGATCACGTTCAACACATTCAACAGATGCATAAAATGATTTTAAATCAATTGCAATATATACCTGTTTGCTCATCACGACCACCTTCCTTGATAATTTAAGTATATACCATTTTACTACAGCTAATCTTTTACTATCAACAATAAAATAAAAAGAAGGACGATAATATCCTTCAAATATCTAAACTATTTTATTTTTATAATATTAAAATAAGTTTCCAATTAGTTAATAATGCTTTATCATTTTTTATATACGATAATTTTATCAATTAATAACTATATAAATATTTTTTATATAATTCGCTGCTTTATTTCATTAATAAAATCATCATTATCCTTTAAAGAGATGTAAAAATCTTTATCTTTTGTCACAATATGAATTCTATCTAATGAATTTGCACTTGAAGCAATAGGATTGCGACTTCTATTAATTTCTAATATATCTTTTATAACTATTTTCTCTTTCCCAAAGCCATAATAAAAAATAAAATAATTATCAAATAATTCTACTCTATTTCTTACAAAAACAGGAATCCAGATCAAATTAAGCCCATAATAAAACACCCAAAACAAAAGCCACCAAATATTTGTAAACAAATCAGAAACTTCATATAAAATAAATACCAGTGGCAAGATATTATATATTACAAAAATCAATATTATCAACCAGCTATTTTTCCCTTCATATTTTATCACACTTAACCATCTCCAATTTATAATAATATTTACCAGCGTTTCATATTCTTTTCAAATTTCTTTATATATGATTGTTTAAGTTCATCCACACTAATTCCATAGCATAACATTACATCATTATAATACATAAGAACATCTGCCATCTCTTCAATAAGATTTTCTCGTAACTTAGTATCACTGCAAGCTTTTAAATCACCATTTTTTTTAATAATATCAATGACTTCCCCTATTTCACCTATCATCCATAATAATTTATTTTTGCCATTTTCTGGTGTGATTGGTTCCCATATATTTTTATATTTATTTTGTAACCTTTTTTGCATTTCCTGCATTTCATTTATACCAAAATCACTCATCATTCCACCCTCCAAGTCGCTTTTTTTAAAACTAATCTTTTCCTGTCATAATAAAATCTATCAATTTTTCCACATCATCAAAATCATCATAATCACCATACACTCCCTGACGATGATACACGATACCTTTTTTCTCATTTGCTTCTAAACACTCTAACAACTTATCTTCTCCATACCTTTTTACAAATAAAGTAAATGCATATGGTTTAATTTTTCTTAATATTCCTTTTTTACAATCCTCTTTACATATATAACAATGTGTAATCCCTTTTTCAATTGAACAAATTCTATTTTCACAACTGTCACTACCTGGACATTCATCAAACTGACAACCATGACACTGATCATTTTCACTGCATAAACAACATGCTAGTCCACATCTGGCAATTCCTAATTCTCTTTTCATTATTAGCATCTCCCAATAAATAATTTATCTAAAAAAATTATCTCACTTTTGTTAATCTAATACAACCACACACTATTATTCAAATAATTTTAGATTGTTAAAACAGTAGTATTTCTAGCATAAAAAACATCAACCAATTAATTTAAATTGATTCTTCCATTTTAATAAATATTAGCTAATTAACTAATACTTATATTTTAAAGTATACAAAAAAGCTCCAAGATAAACTTGAATCTTTTTTTTGTATTTGTTTGAAATTATCTTTTTGAGAATTCCGCAACCTTATAAAATAAGGGTTTTAATGCCTTTTTGTCTCTTACTTGTCGCATTGCCATAACCATTCACAAAACTTATATCCACTTATTCTGTATTATCATTAGATGATAATACAGCTTCAACCTGAGCAATTAATTGTTCCTTATCAGGCATATATGTTACATATTTTGAAGCAAAAATATTATTACTCAAGCCTCCTAATGCATACTGCATATCAACATTGCCTTTATCAGTGCATAAAATCAATCCAATTGGTGGATTATCATTTTCATCATTAATTTCTGCTGTATAATAATTCAAGTACATATTAAGTTGCCCAACTGCTTCAGGCATTAATTTAATAGTTTTTAATTCTATCAATACATAAGATTTTAAAATCTTATTATAGAAAACCATATCAACATAATAATGAGTATTCCCGAACGTTACTCTTTGCTGAGTTCCTACAAACATAAATCCTTTTCCAAGTTCCAAAAGAAACTTTTCAATTTGTCTAACAAGAGCTTCTTCCAAATCAGATTCCATCATTGGTTTATTTTCTGGCAGACCTAGAAATTCAAAAACATAAGGATCTTTTACTATATCTTCTGGTTTGGCAATTTCATTTCCTTTTAACGCTAATTCAAGAACCTTCTTTTTATTAGTCTCCCCATTTGATAATAACAACCTTTCGAATAATGAAGAGCTAATTTGTCTTTTTAACTCTCTTACTGACCAATTTGCATTAATTGCTTCTTTTTCATAGAAACTACGTTTGTCATCATCAGATATATATAATAATTCGCAATAATGAGTCCAGCTCAATTTTCCAGTCACTGACTAGAAAATTGGATATTTCGTATAGAACATTTTCATGTTATATAAATTAGATTGTGAAAAACCTTTTCCAAATTTATTAGTAAGATTTTTTGAAATAGCAAGTAATTGTTTTTTCCCATATTCACCACGATTATTTTTCAATTCATCTTCAACAATAACACGACCAATATTCCAATAAGCATTTAAAAGTTCATTATTTACTTGTTTTGCGACATTATTTCTAGCATTTGTGATAATACTAGCAATTTCATTTACTAATGCTTCATTGCTTAACAAATTATTTTCCACAATCAACTACTCCTTTCAATATTAATTATTCTTATTATACCCTTATTTTAAAAAGAAAAAAAAGAAGCATCTAAACTTCTTACAAAGTCTAAATACTTCTCTAATTTTCTCACAACAATTATTATTAACGTTTTGAGAACTCCGAAACCTTATGAAATAAGGGTTTTTAAGCCTTTTTGTCGCTTACTTGTTGCATTGCCAACACATCTTATAGAATTCTAGAGCAAATGTCGTAATAACATTCATGCTTAAACCTCGCAACACCTCGCATCTACCTCGCAAAAATTATGTATTACTTCAAATCATTAAAATGAGCCATTTACATTATTATCATATATCAATAATTACAAAATATCATTTAACCTCGCAACACCTCGCATCTACCTCGCAATTTGCATCCTCTAACTATTTCATTTCATATGTCTGTTTAGGGTCATATTTACTTCCATTACGCTTAATGATGTTTAATTTAATTAGATGATTTAATCTAGCAGATATTGTATTAGGTGCTTTACTAGTGAAAGTGCATAATTCTGCTCTTGTCACTGTCTTCCTGCTTGCTAAATAAGTTAGAATTGATTTTTCTAATTCATCAAGTTGTTGCCATATTTCTGGTGTTATAATACGTTCCAAACGACTTTCTTGTCGAATGTTACGCATTACAATATTATTTTTTAATATCAATTTAACTGAATATTCAGGTTCACTATACTCTGGTTCATCTAAAAAGAAATCTGCCATATCAGAATAAATACGTTTTACTCCTTCATTCAATTCTCTTACCCAACCAAAATCAGTTAATACCCTTGAAATTCTCGGATTTCTTGCATAACGAGTATCTTTGATATTATCAACTGTCACAATATTTGGTAGCTTTCCTGGACTTTTAATTTCTAAACGATCATCAAACATAGTCACCAGAATATATCTTCCACTCATCCCATACTCTCGATGTGTTACAGCATTTACTATACCTTCTAACCACGAAAATTCAGGATATTCTGGAACTGTTTTAAATTTACCAGTTAATGGATCCAATGCGGTAAATTCTCTTAATTGAGATGAAATAAATAATCTAGTTTCATCAATCAATTTAAGAATATTACATTCAATATTTTTATCTTTAATAATATTCATTCGTGTCCCAACTTGAGCAGAATTCCCGTCATAACGAACAAATCTTACTCTACAATTTGGATAAAACTGAGAAATATTTTTTGCAAACAGAAGAACCGCAGCGTTTGTCAAATAATTATTTCCATCTTGACTTTTAATAAAAGCTCTAGCTTTTAAAACTTGTTCAGTCGGCAAATGACTTGCATCTAGTTTTTCTTTATATTCGCTAATTAATTCTTCATCTAAATCTTCGATTGATGCATCTCTATTAATCTCATCTTCAAAATGTCTAGTACTTTTTGCATATTCTAAATTTCTAAGGTCATCTCCTTTTAATTCTTTAGTTTTATCGCCAATTCTTAAATAAGTAGAATCGTTTATTGTTCTTACAATTTGATCAACACATGGTTGAATATGCAATAACAACAATTGATCTTCTTCTCCCTTACTGTTTATAACATTTAAAAACTCTTCATTATACTGTGGCATGGGTTTACATCCATTCTTAGGAATAGCAATAAACTCATTAACTTTATCCATACCATACTGATGGATTCCTTCAATTTCTAATGTCTTATCACTTATTCCAATGACAATAGTACCACCTTCAGCATTAGCAAAAGCTGAGATTAAAGGCGCTAAATCAGATGGTTTAATTTTCGCCGATTTTCTATCAAAATATTTATTTTCATGTTCCGTTTGCATATATTCCAATGTTAAAAAAGGATTATAAGAAGAAAATACTTGATTCACAATGATTCCTCCTAAGAACCTAATTTGATTTTATCATTAGTAAAATATTATTTTATTATCTAATTATAGTCATATTATATCTTTTTATAGAAAAACATTTCAAAGTAATAATGGCATTGCTAAATGTTACTCATTGATGAGTTTCTACAAACATAAATTCTAAGCGAATTTATTAATAAGATTTTTTAAAAGTATAAGTAATTGTTTTCTTACATATTTGCCACAACATTATTTTTCAAAGTCTAATACTTCCAATATCTATTATACCCTATTTTAAAAATTAAAAAAGAAGTATCTAAACTTCTCACAAAGTCTAAATACTTCTCTAATCTTCCCATAACAATTATTACTAACGTTTTGAGAACTCCGAAACCTTATAAAATAAGGGTTTTAAAGCCATTTTGTCGCTTACTTGTTGCATTGCCAAAACAACATATTACTGTTATTTAATATTTTAAGTTTTCCAAACAAAAAACAGAAGATTAAAAAATTATATTAATCAAAAGGAGTATGAAATTTCTTATTAAACTCCAAATTTCGTCTTTTTACTGATGAAACAATACTCAACACACCGTTACTTAACTCAGGAAAAATAAATTTGGAATCTATTCCAATCATGCTTAATTGATTTATAATTTTTTCTTTAAATTCTTTTCTAATAAATATTCTATGTTGATAATTTATTTCTTTCCATTCATTTTCTCCTCTGTAAATAGCAAAATATCCGTTTTGATTTTTAATTCTATCATTGGTTAAAGATGCCTCAAATATAATTGGAGTTTCATAACCAATAATTTTCTTTATCTCTACATCAGAAAGATACTCTTTACCTATTTTTAATCCATCTTTACCAATATACATATCACCATGACTCTTGTGATTAAAAACACATTCTGTAATAACATTTATATATAAATCAGAACTTCTAAAAACTGGACCACATGTAGTGTAAACTACCCCATCATTGTTTGGCTCGGAAACACAAGCAAAGTAAAGAGCAACCAGAGGATTTTTTGTTAAATCTAACAATCTTGTAGGCATCCCATAATGTTGCATTTTAATTAGTATATCTACTTTATTCATATTTTTAAATTCTTCTGGATATTGCCTAATACATTCTTTTATATATAATTCCTCATTCAAAAAATCTTCTCTATTACGCATCACACTTGGAATCAAATTCCATTCTTTATTTCCCTGACCTCTAAATAAAGTTAAATGGTCTAAGAGAGAGTCGGAGAATTCTTCATTTTCAGGTAATGCGTTTAAATAATCTGCAACAGATTCAACATATATTTCTTTTTCTTCCATCCTATCTTCTCCATTTAAACTTATTAATTCTTACATCCATAATATTGAAATATAATTTTCTATTTAATGAAATCCATAACTTTGTTATTTTTTTGTATGTAAGTTATTTTTATGTGTATTTTGTTCACGGTTCAACTATATAAGTAAAAGACAGAAAGTATTCGTCAGTTTTTTTATTTCTTACCTATTGCTTTCTAGAATAATCTATATTTTTCCTAATTTATAACTAACTATTATATGTTTTTATCATATAGCTATTAATTGTATCAATAATAAATTCAGGAACTGTTTCAAATTTAATCATATCCAAATAATATGCATAATCATTTTCTATATGATAACTTTCATGAATAAATTTTAATAATGCATCATTCTCTTTAATTTCTTTAGAAGGACAAATCTCAAATAACGCTCTAAATAATTGTAACTTCAAATAATTATTTGATTCATTAAAATATAATTGAACAATTGCCTCCTCATTATATATATTCGTTATCAAATAATCATAATCAAAGTCAGTTATCCATTTTTGTATATCTTGAATACCTTTTGCAACAATATCTTCAGGCATCAAAGTACAATCTTTATACTTACATGTCGCTCTTCCATGTATCAAAGAAGATAATACATCATAGGCTTCTTCAAATTCATCAATTCCTTCATGCTCAATATATTTGCGTAAAAAAGCAACTCTGTGGATCATACATAAATCGGTATCTTCGATATGTGTTTTTAATTCTTCAATCACTGATTTTACATCATTTTCTAAATCAACTGATTTTTCTTCTAAAACACCTTTATTGTTTTTAATATATTTAATATCTATTGTATCTGATGGCATTTTTTTAATAATTCCAAAATCAATAATTGGTTCAAAATCATGAGTCAGCATCAATACTGTTTTATTATATAAACTACGCGGATATAGTCCTGTTTGCTTACTAAACATTCTATGCATAATCGCATACTTTTTATTAATATCAAATGAAGATATTGGATCATCTAAAACAATTAAATCAGCTCCAATACTAATTGAATAAAACATAAATAGAATTAATGAAAATGCATTTTTTTCACCCCAACTTAAATGTTTTCTTATTTGAGAAACATTATACTGCTCTTCTCCTGTTATATATTTTAAAACTGCTCTCGCTTCACCACTAGAATTTAATTCGATTGACAAATGATATGAAATTCCTGCTGAATCAAGAAAATCATTAATATCTTTAATTGATGAAGAAATTGTTTTTGTTAATACTGACTGAAGTTTTCCAATCGCTATTTTTATATCTACTGTAATTTGAATTAGTTCATTTATTTTTTCATTAATAAAATCAACAACTTCAAAAAAAGATTCAGAACCTAAATAATGAAAAACACTTTTTTCAATTTTCATATCACTTAAAATTTTGTCTAATTGTTTTGGACTATTAGGATCATATATTTTTTGATTAAAATTTGTGATTGTATTTAATTTGTCCTCAATATAAAAATACTCAGTTAAAAAAGAATATAATATCGCATTGATTGTTTTCTCATCTTTTTGTTCTTTTATACAAGAAGTTAAAATATCTAGTTTTTCAGTTGGTACATAATCGTTTAAATTTTCAAAATCATTCAATATTTTACTTAAATTAGTTACTTCTGTTTTTTTAAAAGCTTCACTAAAAAGTATACTTTCTTGATCGAAATTTGCTGATAAATTTTCACCGCAATAAGGACAAATTTCTTTATCCGAAAAAGATTTACCTTTTGTTTTCCAATCAACCCAATTTATACAAATAGAATTATCTGAAAAAAACGGAGTAAATTTTTCTAATCCTTTTGGAATATTGAAAATATTTTCTTTTTTTATTATAGTTTTATAATTTGTATTTTTTTTAATACTTTTATTCCCTTTGTTAAATTCAAATTTACCTCTTATTTGATCCAGTTTAGCTTTCAAATTAACTACGATGTCTTCACTATTTATATCAATAGTTAATGTTTTTAATTTTTCGTTTAATTCTCTTTGCTTTTCGTCAAAGTCTTGTGTTCTAATGAAAACTTCAAATGCATTTTCTATAACTTCATCTTCTTTAAACACTACATCATTCACAAAATTTTCATTAAACACACTTACTTTTGAGAATTGTTCTCCACCTTCTATAACGGGAATAGTTTCTTCTAGAGCATCAAAAGGTCTTAAAATATCTAAAGATTTTCCTTGACTAATTAGTTCTAAAGCTGTTGATAACGTTGACTTTCCTGTCCCATTTATACCATATTTTATATTTAATTTACCTGGGGAAATAGATACTTCTCCATTTTTTATATTATTACAATTACTTATTTTTATTTTCGTTTCATCCATATAATTACCCCATATAATATTTATTCTTCTCTAAATCCATTATAATCATTAAATCCAAGCATGTATACAGCCATTGCTATGGATAAATCTTCAGATTCAACATTCAACTCTTTAGCTAAAGATTTAATTTCATCAATGACTGTATCATGTGGAATTGATAATCCATCTATTGTATCTACAACAGATTGAATTGTATTTGGTAAAATTAAACACATTTGATAAAATGCATCGTCCTGCCCTGTTACCAAAGCATAAAATTGATCAAGACTAACTCTTCTAATTAATTTATGTCCCATTTTTTGTCCATCAACCGTAGTTTCCCATTTAATATTTTGTGATTTTTTTGCAATTGCTTCTACTAAGAAACATGCACAATCATCATCTTTCAAAAGTTGGTTTTGCATTTTCATAAAAGTTTTTCCCGCAGAAGAAGAATTCATCGTATTATGTTTATTCTTCATCTCAACATAAACTCTATGAACCACAGAACCATCAGGTAATGTTATACCATCTGCATTTTCATAAATAACATCCCATCCACCTTCTTTACCATTATCTGGTACTCTACAATTATCAATATATTGAAATATTCTTTGATGAAAATATCCAATATCGTTATTGTTTGACTTATCACGTTGTCTAAAAATTTCATTACTAACAATTTCATCCCACGTTGCATGGTAAACTGTTTTATCAAAAATCAGTTTTACAGGATCAACAATATTTTTATTAAACCTTTTTAAATCAAATGATTCTAATTTTTCCCCATATTTTTCAATTGTTAATTTAACGTGATTACGAAAATCTTCTTCACTAATGTAAGTAAGCGGCCACATTTATATCTCCTCCAATCCTTCTTTTATTTTTAAGCCTACCTCGTATGCTAAATTTACAGGTACTGCATTTCCAACTTGTTTATATTGCTGACCAATACTTCCACAAAACACCCAATCATCTGGAAAACTTTGACAACGAGCATTTTCCCTAATAGTAAATGGCCTAGCTTCTAATGGATGACAACGATCTGTTTGTTTTTGACTAGGTGAAGTTAAAACCGTTAATGAGGGCTCATCTAAACTTAATCTACGCAAAATCCCTGTTCTTCCACCTTCCATATACCAACAACTTTTCATGTATTCCTTTGCAATGTCTTCTGGTATATCTCTCCAATATCCTCCTGGAGGAACCATCTCAAATATTTTCTTCTTATAAGTTGAATAAGAAGCTCCTTCACTAACAGGGCAATCTAATAAAATGTCTCGTAAAACAGGTTTATATTCTTTTGGTGTAGGAAATTCAAAATGAATTTTCTTTGCCAAATCTTTACGAATTCCTATAGTAATCAATCTTTCTCTTTTTTGCGGTACTCCAAAATCCCATGCATTTAATACATCTTTTTGAATGACATATCCTTCTTTTTCAAATATATCTAAAATAGTTGCATATGTACGCCCTTTATCGTGAGTCTTTAATCCTTTAACATTTTCAAACAAAAACATTTTTGGCTGCAATTTATCTAGAAAGACTGCATAATGATAAAACAATGTTCCTCTTGCATCTTCCAATCCTAATCTTTTTCCTGCATATGAAAAGCTTTGACAAGGTGAGCCTCCAGATAACAAATCTAATTCACCCTTTTTAATATTAAAAAGATTCTCTAAATCTAATTTTGAAATATTTGCTATATCATCATTAATTACATTCCAATTAGGTCTATTTACTTTTAAAGTATTTGAAGCATCTTTATCTAACTCAACTAATCCTAAGCTAGAAAATCCCGCTTTTTCCAATCCTAATGCTAGACCTCCAGCACCAGCAAAGAGTTCAATTGTTTTAAATTTCCCATTTTCTTTTTTTTCAGTTTTATTTATAAATTCTGTAATATTGCCTTTTAGAAGAGTACATACTTTGTTAATATCCTCAAAAGTTAAACCTTTATTATTTTCTATTCTTTCTAATACACTACTATCTAATCGACTACTTTTAATCAATGTTTCATGATTTTTCTTGTTATTGATACAAAAATCATATAACTTTGGTTGATTAAATTCCACAAGTACTCTCCTTTCTTCTAACTATAATTTTTATCTAAGTTCTTTTATATCTAATACTTTTCCATTTTTTGAATCAAATAAAACCATTTGATAATTAAATGGTATCTTATTTAACTTTAAATTCTTAAATATAGAAAAAAGCTTACGGTGATTCTCCATATTTACATCAAAAACAGTATGGATACCTTTTAATCTAATTTCATCAATGCAAAAAAAGGCTGCCATAGAAGATGTCATATAATATATAGCCTCATCATTAGAAATATAATCAATCTCTTTTCCATATGTTGCTCCAATAGATTCTATAACAATTTTATTGTTTGGCTCTCTTTTTTTAGTTAATTGTCCTGCATATATTAAATCACCTAAGTATTTTGTATGATATGTAATCGGTGCTTGATCAACATTCCATCCTTCTAAATATAAATATGACATATATCTTGATAATACATTTGCTTGAGAGATAGTATATTCATCTTTAACTTCAATAGTTTCATCTCTTCTAAATAGGATTTTTGTTATTACTGTTAAACGATCCTCTTGCAAATAATCGCAAAAACTATCTAACACTCTATTACTAGGTGTTTTTATTTTATTCGCTTCTATTTGCTTAATTGTATTTATATTTACATCAAGTATTTCTGCCATTTGTGCTTGTGTTAAATGGTTTTGTTCCCTTAAATCACGCAAAAAATCGCAAAATGCCATTGCAATCACACTTCCTTTTCTATGTAATTATACATTAAATTCATTAAGAAAGATACAAAAAAGTATAATTATTTTCAAATAAATTTTGCATTTACTATACCTGAGTGTTATATTGTTGGTGTGGATTATTATTTGCGATTTTATCTTTGCATTTAGCAGTCTAGAAAGGAGGTAAAAAAGGCTCATTAGACACCACGACCAAGCTTAGTCTAATGAACCACTATGTAACGTGAAAGAACAGTTTATATAATGTCCTTTCTTGTACATTATAACAAACTTTCTTTCACATTGTAATACTCTTGAAGGAGGAATGTGAACATAAAAGAAGAAAATAGAGTATTTATTGAGACTCCTGCATTTACAGGAAGAAATGTACCTATAACGGAACTATCCAAAGCAATTGGAAAAGATGCACAATTTATCCATATTGGATTACAAAAAGGTATTTTAACATTCGGTTATGCTTTAAAGAAAGATAATTCAAGCGAATTTAATTACTATTGTCCTGATAAAAAAGTATGGGAAGAAACGGGCTATTTTAAAGGCGGTATTTAGAAATGGCTGAATTAGAAATTGTTCGCTTATCTGAAATTCAGAGCAAAGAAGTAGAATGGCTATGGTATCCCTATATACCTTCCGGAAAGTTGACCATTATTCAAGGTGATCCAGGATGTGGAAAAACGATGCTGATTCTTTATCTAGCTAGTTTGTTATCTAGTGGCTCTCCACTTCTGTCAGAGGATTCTAGTGTAAAGCGTGAACCCTGTACAGTTATCTATCAGACATCAGAAGATGGTTATGATGACACAATTAAGCCAAGATTGGAAAGATTTACAAAAGCCGATTTAAATCGCATTGTTTTCATTAAAGAAGATAAATGCTCACTAACAATGTTAGATGAGAGAATCGAACAAGCCATCATTCAAGAAAATGCAAAACTATTTGTTCTTGATCCAATTCAAGCCTATATAGGACATAATATTGACATGAATCGCGCTAATGAAATTCGTCCTCTTCTAAAAAAATTAGGAGATATTGCTCAAAAACATAATGTTGCGATTGTACTTATCGGACATATGAATAAGGCAAAAGGTGGAAAGTCATCTTATCGTGGTTTAGGTAGTATTGATATTCCAGCGGCAGCTCGTAGTGTTTTAATTTGTGGTGAATTAAAAAAAGAAGAAGGTGTACGAGCAGTGGTGCAGGATAAATCAAGTTTAGCACAACGAGGAAAACCATTTGCCTTTAAATTGGATGATGATGGATTTCATTGGTTAGGTGAATATGATATTAGTCCTGAAGAATTATTAGATGGGTTCAAACGAAAAACTGATAAAGACCGTGCAAAAGATTTCATTAACGAAACCTTATCGGAAGGTGCCGTAGAGGCGAATATTATATATAAAAAAGCAACAGAACAAGACCTTTCCAAACGTACACTAGACCAAGCGAAAGCGGAGTTAAATGTCAAATCATTTAAAGAAGGTAAAGTATGGTATTGGAAACTAATTTAACATTGCAAGGTTGCAGGCACTCTAGGGACTTGCAATCTTGCAACCTTCCTTTAAAGAAAAGCCTTTGTTACTTTGCCGAAAGTAACGCTAATGCACTTTTGTCAAAAACAAAAGATGCTTGCGCTCTGCGAGGCTTTTAATGCAGTCTAAAACGATAAGCATAACGCTTGGAAAAGGGAGTATAAGTCATAATGCAAGAACTTTTATTGCTGATAATGTTGACCCTAATAGAACTCCACTGAATGTTGAATTTGTTAATCAAGACATCAAACAGGCTTATCATTACTTGTTTGATGAAGCACTTGAAAAGTATAATGCTAAGCAAAAAAGAAGTGATCGAGTTATAAAGGATTATTACGAAAAAATACGTACAGGGAAACAAGAAAAGCTATTCCATGAAATCATAGTACAAGTTGGTAATAAAGATACAATGAATGCAACATCAGAAAACGGTCAACTAGCAAAAGAGATACTATCACAATATATGGATGATTTTTTAGAGAGAAATAAGAATCTATATGTATTCTCTGCTCACCTTCATATGGATGAAGAAACACCTCATCTCCATATTGACTTTATACCTTATACGACCGGTAGCAAACGAGGATTAGAAACTCGTGTATCGCTTAAAAAGGCTATGGAAGAACTTGGCTTTATTGGTAATGGTAAGCAAGAAACAGAATATAATATGTGGGTAAATGCAGAAAAAGAGCTTCTAGCTCAAATTATGCAAACACATGAAATTGAATGGCAAAAACTGGATACTCATAATCAACACCTAAGTGTTTATGATTTCAAAAAGCAAGAACGCATAAAAGAAGTAGAAAAATTAACTAAGCAAGTTGATAGTCTTGTTGATAAAATCAACGAATATCAGCAAGACATTCATGATGTTGATCAGCTAACAAGTAAACTTACTGATGATTTATGGAATATTCCTGAACCAAGGCGATTTATGAGCGCTAACAGTTATAAAAAAGATATCATTGAACCTTTCAGCAAAAAATTATAAACAGTCATCAAACGTATAATAAATGATTATTTAAGACTAAGGAAAGAGGTGAAAGAACTTCGTACAAGAATATTGCCACTTAGAATAAAAATCAATGAACAAGATGAGCTGATTGTTCGCTTATTAGACGAAAATCGAACCAACTCAACTAAACTAAAAAAACTACAAAGAGTTCTTGGACAAAAAACTTATGAAGAAATATTAAACAAGCCGAAGGAGAAACGTAAAAATGTTAGAGAAAAAAATTATAGATAATGGAATTACTTATCAATTGATTGGAGAAGTTTATTACCCTGTCCTTGTTGATGCAGAACTACCCATCGGAATATATGCAAAAAAACGTATAGAATATTTAACTGAAAACAATTTAGTTTCCTTTGATAAACACTATACAGAATATCAATTTCATTATGAGATGTTTTGCTTAAATTGTTATTGTGAGCAATTATTCCAAAGAAAGTTCTTTGAATACTTGGAACAACATCCTGATGCAAATAGAAAACAAATAACAAAGAAGAAAAAAGAAATTAAAGATGAAATTATTAATATCTATATCTTACAACCACAGGAGGTGATTTATAATGGCAAAGAACTTGAAATCACCAAATAGATATGGCGGAGTAACGAAACTAAGTAATGCCTCTCGAAGAAGAAGACCCTATGCAGTACGTATTACTACAGGGTATGTGATTAATGAGAAAACAGGAAAAGCCACTCAAAAATACGCAATCATTGGTTATGCCAAAACAAGAAGTGAAGGTCTTCAAATGCCAATATCATTAAGTTAAGATTTTAATGACAATCGATGGTTATATTGCAAATATGCCCTCTCTTTTTTATAAAATTTTTATCATTTTTAAAAGAAAAATATTGACATTGCAACGATAGTGTGCGGCCTATTATCAATTTTTTTTATTGATAATAGGCCAATTGTTTATAGGTATATGTCGGAGGTACTTAAACATGAATAGCTATAAACATCTTAAAAACGTTTTATTTCACATTATCAATAATCTTTCGAATGTCTGTTCTATCTTTTGTGTCAATCCTGATACTGATTTCACCAGAAATAGAAAGCTTGATTTCAAAACAATCATGAAGATTATTCTTTGTATGGGAGCTTCCTCTATCAAGGATGAACTTTTTAAATTTAATGACTTTTCTATTGATACCCTTTCTGCTTCTGCTTTTGTTCAAGCCAGAAGCAAGATCGAACCTGAAGCATTCAAGACTTTGTTTGATGCTTTCAATAAAAAACATTCAAAATAAAATTATTTCATGGCTATAGACTATTGGCAGTTGATGGCTGTGAACTGCCTATTGATAATACCATCTTTGACGATGAAACTACTGAATTAAGACATGGCACTCTTGCTAAGGCTTATTCTGCCTTTCATTTAAATGCCAGTTATGATCTATTGGAACTTACATATGATGATATTATCATTCAGGGTGAAGCTAAAAAGATGAAAATGATGCCTTCTATCAGCTTGTTGACAGATATGATGGTCATAAAGCTATCTTCATTGCCGATAGAGGCTATGAATCCTACAATGGTTTTGAACATGTTGTTCGATCAGGAAATAAATATCTGATTCGTGTTAAAGATATCGGCTCTCAAACCAGTATCACTCGATCATTAGGTCCATTTCCTGAAGGTGAATTTGATATTGATGTATTTAGAATGTTGACCTTAAAACAAACAAAAACGACCAAAGCTTGTCCTGAAATATATAAAATTGTTACTAAATCAACGAGATTTGATTTTATGAGCAAAGATGATCCATGGTATGAATTCAACTGTCAAGTTGTGAGATTCAAAATTACTGAAGATACCTATGAAACCGTTATTACCAATCTAAGCAGAGAAGAATTCTCAATGGAAGAAATCCGTGAAATTTACAATATGCGCTGGGGAGAGGAAACTTCTTTTCGTGAGCTCAAATATGCTATTGGACTCAATGCATTACATGCTAAAAAAAGAAAATTGATTCAACAGGAAATCTATGCCCGCATGACCATGTATAATTTCTGTCAAAGAATTGTACAGGAAATAAAAATACCTAAAAAAGATAAACTCAAATATACATATCAGATTAATTTTACAAGAGCAGTACATATTATCAGAGAATTTCTAAGAAAAAAAGGTGGAAAAAATCCACCTGTAGAAAATCTGATAGCTAAAGAAATATTACCAATTAGACCCGGTAGAAAATACAAGCGACATGTCAAGCCAAAGACTGCCGTATTCTTTAACTATCGTTATAACTAACATAGTTTATTATATACCTTGAAAAATGTAGTTTCAAGACTACACTTTTTTAGCTTGAATAAATATTAAAAACCAGGAAAAATATATTTACATATAATTCCTGGCTAAAATTTTATCATCTTAACTTAATGACATTGCTTCAAATGCTTGCTAAATATCATGAACATCCTTTTAATATAGAAACCGGTGATATGACATTCAGAGAAGTATACGAAAATTGGTCTGAAGATAAATATGAAAATGCTTCCCAATCCACAATAAATGGATATAGAGCAGCATATAATGTTTGTTCTAAAATTTATGAAAGAAAGTTCAGAGAATTAAAAACATTTGATTTACAAGATATTATTGATAATTGTGGCAAAAATTATCCAACATTACGAAAGATTAAAATCCTGTTTAATCAATTATATGCCTACGCAATGAAACTAGATTTATGTGGAAAAGATTATTCTAAATATGTAGATATTGCAAAATTCAGTGATAAAAATCCTGATAAATATGATAGAAAACCATATACCAAAGAACAAATAAATATTTTATGGGATTTAAGAGAAGATAAATATTATCAAATCATTCTTATTCTAATCTACACAGGTTTGCGTATTGATGAATTATTGTCATTAGAAAAAGAAAATGTTCATCTAAATGACCATACCTTGATATCATCAAATCTAAAACAGAAAATGGAATTAGAAAAGTGCCAATCAGTGATTATATTTGTCCTTTTATCAAAAATTGGTATGATTCATCGGAATGTAAGTATCTTTTACATACCGAAGAACAGAAACCATTTAAATATCGAAACTATTATGATAGCTATTTTCTTCCATTAATGGAGAGATTAGGATTTGATCAAACACCACATTGTTGTAGACACACGTTTATTTCATTACTTGCTGAAGCTAAAGTTTCGCCAACATATATTAAAATGATTGCAGGGCATAAAGGTGCCATGACAATGACCGAAAAAGTGTATACACATATTGATATGCAGTATTTAATTAATGCAGTAAATAGCATATATTATCCTAAAAATATTAAAAAATTCTAATAACCGTATCATATCAAGATGGAACAAAACAAACCGAAATATATAAATCATAGGAACCATGTCTTTGATGTGGTTCTTTTTATTGTTCATTTTTTGATTATAAGATGAGTACAAGAAATAGATTGAATTTATTGTGTCGCATATTAGAGAACTGTGGTGAGAATTTTGTATCTTACTTGTCGCTTATATGTCGCTTACCGTTTTTAATTTATGAGTATACAAAAAAACTCAAATCGAGTTTTAGCCGATAAATAAAGGCTTTTGCTGATTTGAGTTTCTTTGAATTGTTCTGGGTATTCCCAAAAATTAACGTTTTGAGAATTGTGGAGCACGTCTTGCTTTTTTAAGACCATATTTTTTACGTTCTTTAACACGTGCATCACGAGTAAGGAATCCAGCAGCTTTTAAAGTTGGTCTATAATCAGAACCAGCTTCTAATAATGCTCTTGAGATACCATGACGGATAGCTCCAGCTTGTCCTGAATATCCACCACCATAAACATTTACTTTTACATCAAATTGATTAGTTGTATTAGTTAATTCTAATGGTTGATTAACAATCATTAATAATACATCTGATGGTAAATAATCTTTTGCTGGTTTATCATTAATTGTAATATTTCCTGTACCAGGTGTTAAAATAACTCTAGCTACAGAAGTTTTTCTACGTCCAGTTCCACGATATTGTACATTTGCCATTGTTCTCTCTTACCCCCTTACCCTTTGATTTTTAACTCTTCAGGATTTTGTGCTGCATGTGGATGTTCACTTCCAGCATAAACAAATAATTTCATACCTTGTTTTCTACCTAATGTATTATGTGGTAACATACCTTTTACTGCTGCTTCAACCCAACCAGTTGGATTTTTTTCTTTGAATTGGCGTGCAGTTTTAACTTTTAAACCACCAAGCCAACCTGAATGATGATAATATTTAACTGAATCTAATTTTTTACCAGTCATTACTACTTTGTCAGCATTTACAATAATCACATAATCACCAGTGTCTACATGTGGTGTATAAGTAGGTTTATGTTTACCTCTTAACACTTTTGCTACTTCTGATGCTAAACGTCCTAAAGTTAATCCTTCAGCATCAACTACGTACCATTTTCTTTCGATTGTGGCTGCATTAGCCATAGTTGTTTGTCTCATTTTTTCTTCTCCTTTATCCTTACCGGGGACTTAGGTTCATAAGAACATTCTCATTATAAACACTTCATAATCCAATGTCAATTATTTTTACAAATTATCTTGTTATTTTCATAGATTTTTTGTCTTTTTCTAGTTTTAAAATAAACTCTGTTTTTTATTGTAGTCAAGATAGTTTTTATTTAATATTTTTGTTCAAATTAAATATTTTCTATATAAATTATAGCCCAATATCATCCATCATAAATATATTTATCTTGAATAATAACTATAAAAAATGCCGGCACTGAGCCGGACATTTTTTAATTTTAGATAATGATATTATCAGCAGTCTATCATATCTATATTTTTATATTAGCATCTTTTTCTTTTTTTGAATAATACTACTCCTGCAGCAGACATAGTCAATACAAATAATGCTGTACCAATCGCTGCATCATCACCTGTTTTTACTGCAGTTGATGAATTTGATCCTGAATTTGGATCTGAAGGTGTTACACCAGGATCAGTTGTAGTATCATTTTTTACCAATCCAGCGATAGCTTCGTTTAATCTAGCATAAGCAGATTGAATTGCTTCTTTATCTCCAGATTCTAATGCTGATTTAACATCAGCTAATGCTGCAGATAATTTATTTAATGAATCCTTTGTATAAGCATCTGTCTTACCTACTAAAGAATTACCTTTTTCGATTAAATCATTAACATCTTTTTCATCTACATATTTTTCTAGGTTTGCAATTGCATTATTTAATGCTTGAATAGCATTTGCAACTTCTTCTTTTGTTGCATCAGCATCTTCGAACACTGCTCTAGCTGAAGCTATAGCTTTATCTAAAGCCGCTCTTGAAGCTTTAGTGTATGTGGCATCTTTTCCTACTTCTGCAACTGCATTATTTATTGTATTTTCTAATTCTGTTTTATCAACAGCAACTGCATTTACTGTTACAGTTACAATTTTTGAATATGATCCATTTACAAATTGTACTTCATATTCACCAATTTCACTTTCAATAACTGTTTCTGGATTTACCCATGACCATCCTTCTGGTAGTGCAATACTTTCTAATTTATTTCCAATAACTCCATTTAATTCAAAGTCACTTGGGAAAGTTCTATCAACTACTGTTAAGATAGCTGTTTTACGAGTAAATTTATAATCAGTATCACGATTTACTCCTCTAACATCATCATATTCGATATCGTTAGGAATTGCAGTATAATGAATATTATATTTACCAGCAGGTAAATTTGCTAAACTTGCTACATCATCTTTACCAGTACATAATAAATCAACAGAAGTTAATCCACCAGTATTTTTAAACATATGTTCATTTTCTACTGAGAAATCAACAAATGTATCATTAGTTGATGTAACTCCTTCTAATAGATCTGGAGTATCTCCTTCAACCATTGTAACATCGCTTACACCATTAAGTTCAGGGGCAGAAGCATAATATTCTTCAGCAGCAGCTTTTTGTTCTGCGTTTTGTGCATAATATACATAATCAATTTGGAATTCAGTTCCTGCTAAACCAGGTACTGTATCACCAGGCCAGTTACCACCCATTGCAAGATTTAATTGAATATATTGTGGGCGATTGAAACATTTTTTAGCTGATTCTCCCCATTGAGGGTTAGTTAAATCTAATGTGTTGTACACAACACCATCTACATACCATTCAATTTTATCTGGAGACCAGTTAATACCGAATACATGATAATCATCATTGAAATCAGTATCATTTGTATACATTTTACCACCTGAACCAGTAGTATCTTGATCCCATTGATCACCGATATCTGGATCATAGAAATGAGCAGTACCCCATACTTGTTTATTTCTATCTTCACCTTCATGACCACCTAATAATTCCATGATATCGATTTCTCCACAACGTGACCATCCATATCCTTGTTGTTTATTAATTTTACCATCAAGTGTGAAATCTGCACCTAAAGTCCAGAATGCTGGGAATGCCCCACGACCTTTAGGTAATTTTGCTCTCATTTCGATTCTTCCATATAAGAATTCTTGTTTACCATGAGTACGAACACTTCCTGAGTTATAAATAACTTTTCTTGATCCGCGAGGATTTGTATATTGATCTTCTTCAGCACGATCAGTAGCTCTTAATACTAAGTTTCCATCCCGCATAAATACATTTTCTTCGCTTTTTACATAATGTTGTTGTTCAACACCACGAATACATCCTAATTCATAGCCCCAAGTATCTGTATCTAATTCATCTTCATTAAATTCTTCAGCCCATACGATGTCATAATCTTCATCTCCAGATGAACTAGCAACTTCATGCATTGAAACATCATCTACATAAATAGGTGCTTCATAAATAGGTCCACTTGCTGGATCAGCCCATTTCATAGCACAAAGTTGAATTTCAGAATAATTTCCTGTATTAAATTTGATTTCTACTTCTTGATAAACTCCTACTTGATCTTGTGAGTTACAAGAAACTGTTGTTCCCTCATTTACTGTTGTTGCTAGGTAGTTAGCTTTTACATTAAAGAAAACTTGCCCACCAACTTTACCAACAGCAATTTTAGCTTTTGCAACATAATCTGTGTTAGGTTTTACCTTAAGTGTTTGATATAATACTGAATCATTTTGGTTTTCTTTTAATAATCCATGATAATTTCCACTAGCTGCAGTTTCTTTTGAATTTAAAACGTCTGAATTTTTAAATTGCCAACCAGTTTTATTATCTTCAAAATCGCCATTAGTAATTAAATCTGCTTCAGTAGCTTCACCTGTGTTCAAATCTACTAAATCATATTCTGTGTCAATTGAAGCTGCATCTACATTTACAATATTAGCAGTTGCAAACATGCTACTAACCATACCAAATGTAGCCACCAATGAACACACTTTAGTCATTCTCTTTTGTTTCATATGCTTTTCCCTTTCTCTATAATAGTACCAGTTGTTTTTGATTGATTTGATATTTTATGCTGACTTAAATATCTTCAAAACACATCAACCTCAACGAATACGCTTACATTATATAATGTCTGATATTGTTTGTAAAGATATTTTAGTAAATTTTTACTTATTTAATGTGATAAAATTAAATAAATTATGATTAAATAAGCAGTTTTTTTAATTATTATTTTGTTATTATATTTAAAATTACGTTTAAGACATATCTTAATACCGTCTTTATTATTTACTAAATTTTTAGTTAAAATATATAACTTCTTTATGATAAAAAGAAAAGATCGCCTAAGCGATCTAATATAGTCTATTTAGAGAAAAATTCCAGTGATAATCTTAACACTTCTTTAATTTGATCAATAGTATCAAAATTATGATTTCCACCTTCAATAGTTACAAACTGCAACTGCTTTCCAAATTTAGGAATATAAATTTTAGAAATATCATATGGAACTGTTTTATCTTCACTTCCATGTATTACTAACAAATCGTTTTTATATGTATCTAAATTTTGATAAAAATCACGTGCTAAAATATCATCAACAAAATCTTGAGATATTTCAAATCCACCATGATCATAAAGCCCTTCTTGATTAGGCTCCATTTTTCCTGTTAAATAATCCAGAGCCGCTGGTAAATTAAATGCCGGAGCCCATAAAACCATTTTCTTGATTACATCAGGATATAGCTTTGCTAGTTCGCTAGCAACTGCTCCACCCATTGAATGACCCAAAAGATAAATTTCCGTGCAATTTTCCATTTTTAGTGTTTCTTCTAAAATAATTCTAGCACAAGCAAGTTCATCTTTAAAAGTCATATCCTTAAAGTTTAAATCACTTTCGCCACTTCCAAGAAAATCAAATCTAAAAGTTGCAATTCCTTTAGCTTCTAACATTCTAGCTAATTGTACATAAGAAAATTTTGTCCCTGTTTTTTGACCAGTAAAACCATGAAAAATTATACAAACCGGATGTTTATCAACATTTGGCTTATGAAAGAAACCACGCATGGTTCCTTTAAATGTTGGAATTTCACAATAATGTTGCATTAATAAATACCGTGCGCTTTTTTAAAGCGATGAATTCCTTTATTGTCTAAATATTGTTGAGTTATAAAACGAATACTATCTTCGTTATAATCGCCTCCGATTTGTACACATGTATCCATAATTTCACTTGTTAAAGCTAACCAGATTTCATCACTAAAATCTTCTGTTGTCACCATTTCTTTTACAATCTTTAAACATTGATCAATATAATCATCTTTATTAATTTCTACTATACCTTCCATTTCATCTACTCCTTTACTAATTCTTTCATCACATAACCCGCAATCATCAATCCTGCTACCGATGGTACAAAACTCATACTTCCCGGTGTACTGCCAGCAACTTTTTGCGGTATTTCTGTTGAATATAAAACCGGACATTTTTTTATAGCGCGTTTTTTCAATTCACGACGCATTACACGCGCGAGCGGACAAACGTTAGTTTTATATATATCATCAATTTTAAAGCTGCCAGGATCCAATTTATTACCAGTTCCCATTGAAGAAATAATTTTTATTCCTCGTTGATTACACTCTTCAATTAAAGCTATTTTAGCCTTAACAGTATCAATGGCATCTACAACAAAGTCACAATCACTAAAAATATCTTCATCACCATTTCCAGGCAAATAAAATTTTTGATATGCAGTAATTTTAAGCAGCGGATTAATATCTAAACAACGTTCTTTAGCCACTTCTACTTTAGCTTTTCCAATCGTGGAATGTAAAGCATATAACTGACGATTAAGATTAGTTATATCTACAATGTCATGATCAACTAAAACCAAAGCCCCAACACCACCGCGTGCCAAAGCTTCTACTACATAACTACCAACACCACCAAGTCCAAAAACAGCCACTTTTTTATTTTGAAGTTGTTCAACCCATGATGAACCTACCATTCTTTCTATCCTTGAAAATTGTTCCATAACACACCTCGCATTTATTATAAACTAATCTCCATATTTAATAAAGAAGAGTAAATATTTTTTTATAGTCCAATTAGGTCTAAAAATGTATAGACCAATTCGGTCACCACTATAATAAACTAAGGTGGTGGTTTTATGCGATACAAAAGGATAAGAGATTTACGTGAAGACAAAGATCTAAAACAAAGAGAATTAGCTGAATATTTAAACGTATCACAAAAAACATATTCACGTTATGAACGTGGTGAACGAACCATCGATCCTGAAATCTTAGCTAAATTAGCCACATTTCACGAAACCACTGTTGATTACTTAATCGGTCGTACCGATGATAAAACTGATTATACCAAAAAGAAATCTAATAAACGTTAGATTTCTTTTCATTTTAAAAAGCATTTGAAAAATCAAATGCTTATTCATAATCTGCTGTATATCCTCGCTGATCTAATTCTAATTTAACTACTTGCCAATCATTAATTAAATCACCAAGTTCTTCTTTTATTCTAACAACACCCATCTTATCTTCTGCTCGAATCAACGCCATAATAGTTGGTCCAGCCCCTGATAAATAGGCACCTAGTATTTGCTCATCTTCTTCTAAAACATCCATGATTTCACAATATCCCGCAATCAAGTCACCTCGATAAGGCTGATGTAAACGATCTTTAAAACCAAGTTTTAAGCCATCGTCAAAACCATTGATCAATGAGGCAACCATTAAAGCTAAATGCGAAACATTTTTTATAGCATCTGCTCTTGGTAAAACCTGTGGTAAAACTGAACGTGATTGTTCTGTCGATAAAGTAAATGGTGGTATCAAAGCCACAAAACGATAATCATGTTTAACCGGTATATTTAAAGTTAAAACATTTTCTTCTTCCATTACCGAAACTGTAAGTCCCCCAAAAATAGCTGGAGCCACGTTATCAGGATGCCCTTCTATTGCTGTCGCTAATTCAAGAATTTCTTGACGATCTTCAGCTTTATCTTTAAATGCAAAAGCACCTACAATTCCAGCCACAATACAAGTCGAACTACTTCCCAGTCCTCGAGTATATGGCACCTCACCACTGCATTCAATTTTTAATCCTTGATAATCCAAATCACATTTTTTGGCTGCTTGTTTAAAAGCCTGATATGTTAGGTTGTTTTCATTACAAAACTGTTGCGGACATCCAGTAATTTCTAAACCTTTTTCCATCAATTCAAAGGTAAAGGTATTAAACATTGTCAAAGCTACTCCCGCAACGTCAAAACCAGGACCAAGATTAGCACTTGTTGCCGGCACTTTTACTTTTACTTTCATAAAAACCTCCTACATCGCTTCTATTTCTGATTTGATAAAATCAACGATTTCACTTTTATCAATTGCTTGTTTATGCAATACTTCACGATCTTTAATTCCTACTAATGGTTTAGGAATCATAACCCCTGTTTTTTCATGCAATTTATCAATTGCATCATAAACATTTAATTCCTCACCATAAATAGCTTTATATACAGATTCAGGGAATTTATATGGTGAAGCAGTAGCTAACAATACTGTTTTAGTATCATCACCACTTTCATGTTGATATCTTTTCAATACTCCATAACCAACTGCTGTATGAGTATCTAATAAATAACCCGTTTCATTATAACAAGACTTAATAGTTTCTAATACTTCTTGTTCATTTAAGCACCCTGCTTTAAATTGATCTTTAATTTTTTCAAAAACTTCTTTATCTACTTCATAAACTCCATCCTGGTTAAGTTTATCCATATAACTACGAACTTTATCCCCATCTTTAGTCATAAACCATACTAATCTTTCTAAATTACTAGAAACTAAAATATCCATTGCCGGAGCATTAGTTTTATAAAACTCACGATTAGCATCATATTTACCAGTAGTAAAGAAATCAGTTAAAATATTATTTTTATTTGAAGCGCAAATAAATTTATTAACTGGCAATCCCATTTGTTTAGCAAAATATCCAGCTAAGCAATTACCAAAGTTACCACTAGGTACACAGAAATTAATTTCATCCCCTAATTTAATTTCATTATTACGCACCAATTCAAAATAACTATGGAAATAATAAACAATCTGTGGAATTAATCGCCCTACATTTATTGAATTAGCTGACGATAAAAAGACATTATGTTTATCACTTGCTTCTTTTAATTCTTGTGATCCAAAAGCTTTTTTCACTGCAGTTTGCGCATCATCAAAATTACCATGGATCCCAATTACTTTAACATTATTTCCAGTTTGGCTAACCATTTGCTGCTGTTGAATCATAGAAACACCATCTAATGGATAAAACACTTTAATGCAAGTTCCTGGAACATCTTTAAATCCTTCCAAAGCTGCTTTACCAGTATCCCCACTAGTTGCCGCTAAAATCATAACTTCTCGTTGTTCATTTAATTGTTTTAATGAAAGTGTCATTAAATAAGGTAATAGCGATAATGCCATATCTTTAAAAGCTGCTGTTTGTCCATGGAACAATTCAGCCACAAAAACATCGCCAGCTTTTTTTACTGGAACTACATTTTTAGGAAATAATCCTTTCCCATATGCATTTTTACAAGCTTCATGAATTAATTCTTTTCCATCTTCTGGAACAAAAGTACTTAAAACTTCTGTCGCTAAATCAACATAATCTAATTTCATCAATGCCTCAAGATCCATTTTTGTAAAATCAAAATCCGGCACTAATAAACCACCATCACTACCAATACCTTGAACAATTGCCTGATAAAAATTTATTTCTTTTTGCTGGTTTCGTGTACTTATATATTTTTTTTCCATCCTAGAATCCCCCTATGTGATTTAAATTATTGTATACAATTTATTTATATAAGTCAACATATACTTTATAATAACATAATAAGTAAAATTACTTTGATTACTTCAATTATTATCGTTAATCGTTGACTTATTGTATACAACCGTGGTACTATGTCATAAATCAAAGAATTGGAGGATTAATTATGTTATCGATAGGCATGAATGTAATTGGTATTTTAATAATGCATACCATTATTATGTCTACTGATATATAATTGGTCCTAGTATTAATTTCAAAAATGTTAGGGCCTTTTATTAAAGGCCAATTTTTGTTATATAAGGGGGAATACAATGAAAATCGGAGTAATTGGACTAGGCACAGTTGGTTTTGGAGTTGTCGAAATATTGACTAATGAAAAACAACGCTTAGAACAAGAAATTAAAGAAGAGGTTGTTATCAAATATGGTTGTGGTCTTGAAGAAGTAGATTTGCCTGAAGGAATTATTTATACTAATGATTTTCACGATGTCATCAATGACAAAGAAATTGATGTTGTTGTTGAATTAATTGGTGGTATCAACGTTGCTAAAGAAATTATTCTTGGCGCTATCAACAACGGTAAACATGTCGTTACTGCCAACAAAGCTTTATTGGCTCATCATGGTAAAGAAATTTTCACTGCCGCTAGAGAAAATAATGTCCATATTTTCTATGAAGCAAGCGTTGGTGGCGGAATCCCTGTTTTAGTTGGTCAAAAAGAAAGTTTAATTGCTAATAATACCAAAGAAATTATTGGTATATTAAATGGTACTACAAACTTTATTTTAACATTAATGGAAACAGAAAATCTTGATTTTAACGAAGCATTGACAATTGCCGATGGCTTAGGATATGTTGAAGCGAACCCATCATTAGACTTAGATGGTATCGATGCAGCACATAAAATTTGTATTTTAGCACAAAATGGATTTAAAAAATTCATAGATTTTGATAAAATTTCTGTTAGCGGTATTCGAAATGTAACTAAAGTAGACATGGATTATGCTAAAAAACTAGGTTATCGTTTTAAAATGATCGCTCAAGCAAAAGAAGTCAATAATGGAATTGGAATAGATGTTGCAGCAACCTTAGTTAATAAAAAAGAACTAGTCGCTAATGTTATGGATGCATATAATGTAATAGAGATCGACAATGATTATGTCGAAAACGTTATTTTCTATGGAAAAGGAGCTGGACGTTATGTTACAGCATCTGCCGTTGTTAGTGATATTATTAAAACAACTCAAAAAGAGTACTGGAACCATGATTATCAAGATTGTCAAAACATTTATCCAATCACTAAATCAAAATATTATCTTCGTTGTGACCGACCTATCGATGTAGACTATGAATTATATTTTACCGAAAAACAAGATCATATCTATATCACTCACGAAGTTGAATTAGCAAAGTTGACAACTAGTCTTGGTAATTTAGATTATACAATTTTTAAAGTGAGGGGATAAAATGAACATTATTGTCCAAAAATTTGGCGGAACATCAACACGTTCCCGGGAAACACGTTCAGTGATGTACAACAATATTATTCGAGAAATTAATAACGGCAATAAAGTTGTTGCAGTTGTATCCGCAATGGGTCGCTATGATGATCCTTATGCTACTGATACATTGTTATCAATTGTTAATACTAAACAGTTAACCGATGAAGAAATTGATCGTCTAACTAGTATCGGTGAAACAATTTCTACTTTAGTATGTAAAGGAGAAATGGCCAGTCTTGGTTACAAAACAGCAACTATTACTAACGATGAATTAGGAATTGTAACTGACTCAACTTTTAATAACGCTACAATTAATCAGGTAGAAGGAAAAGATATTATTGAAAAATTAAATTACGCTGATGTCGTATTCTGTCCTGGCTTCCAAGGTCATTCAATTCATGGTAAAATTACTACCCTTGGCCGTGGTGGCAGTGACTTATCAGCTGTTGCAATCGGTGTAGCCGTAGATGCTAGCGAAGTTGAAATTTATAGTGACGTCAATGGTATTTATACAGCTGATCCTAGAATCGTACCTGATGCCATAAAATTAGATTATATTAGTTATGCTGAAATGCTAGAATTATCTAAAAATGGCGCTAAAGTATTAAATCATCGTTGTGTACAGCTTGCCGCTAGTCACAATATTGCAATACATGCCCGTTCTTCATTCGAAGATATCAAAGGGACATATGTTATAGGAGATGAACTTATTATGAAAGAAAATCTTAATCAATTAATTATATCAGGAATTACTGGTTCACAAAACGAAGCTAGAATCACACTTGTAAAAGTTGATGCTACAAACAATAGCGCTGGTAATTTATTCCAGAGAATTGCTGATGCTGGTGTTAATGTTAACGTATTTAACCAGGCTTTAGTTGGTGGCGGTAAAATGGATATTTCTTTAGTTATCAATGACAAAGATGTTCCTGCTGTTATTGAAGTAATGAATGAACTTAAATCACAATTAAATGCTGAACGAACAATTGTCCGCGGTAATATTGGAAAAGTATCGGTAATTGGAGTGGGAATCAAAAATAATCGCGGTATGTTCCAAAAAGCATATAATACTTTAATGGAAAACGAAATCAATGTCGAAATGACATCTTGTTCAGAAATTAATATTTCATGTTATATTGATCGTGATGAAGTAAAAAAAGCTCAGGTTTTATTACACGAAGCTTTTTTAGGAAAAAAAGAAAGGAAGTAATTTAAAATGAAAAAATATAAAGTTGCAATTGTCGGTGCTACAGGTGCAGTTGGAAGAGAAATGCTTAGATGTATTTTTCAATTCAACTTCCCTTTTGAAAGTATCAAACTTTTAGCATCTTCACGTAGTGCTGGAAAAGAAATTGAATTTGAAGGACATAAATTTATTGTTGAAGAATTAACAGAAAATAGTTTTGAAGGTATTGAAGTAGCATTCTGGTCAGCTGGTGGCAGCATTTCTGAAAAATATATGGAATATGCTGTAAAAGCTGGATGTGTTAATATCGATAATACTAGTCATTTTAGAATGGATCCTGATGTTCCATTAGTAGTACCTGAAGTAAATGGTGAAGCTTTAAGAAATCACAAAGGAATTATCGCTAATCCAAACTGTACTACAATTCAAATGGTTAGTGCTTTAAATCGTTTAAATGAATATTTTGATATTGAACGAATCATCGTTTCTACTTATCAAGCAGTATCTGGTGCTGGAGTAGCAGGAATGGAAGAATTATATCGTCAATCTCAAGAAGTATTAGATGGTAAAGAACCGATTGCTAAAACGCTTCCTTGTGCTAGCGATAAAAAGCATTTCCCTATTGCATTTAACTGTATCCCTCAAGTTGATAAATTTGATTTAGATAACCACTTCACTAAAGAAGAAATGAAAATGGTTAATGAAACTAAAAAAATCTTCAATAAAGATATTAAAGTAAATGCGACTTGTGTTCGTGTTCCGGTTTTACGTGGTCATTCTGAATCAGTTTATATCGAAACAAAAAAACCAATTGATATCGATAAAGCATTTGAACTATTAAGAAATTCTACTGGTGTTGAATTATATGATGATGTTGAAAATCAAATCTATCCAATGGCTAACCTTTTTGTTGGTGATGAATTAGTTCATGTTGGACGTGTTCGTAAAGATTTAGATAATCCAAACGCTTTAAGCTTATGGATCGTAGCTGATCAATTAATGAAAGGTGCTGCCTATAATTCAGTTGATATTGGTCTTAAAATGATTGAAATGGGTCTATTATAAAAACAAAAATCCACTATTTGGTGGATTTTTTGTTTAAATAAATATATTAATTATTTTGCAAAGTCAGCTCTCTAGTATAACGACGCATATAATATATAACAATTACTGCTACAATTGTTTCAGTTATCAACATAGCAAACCATATACTATCACCACCAACAATTGCTGGTAATAAATCATGATTCCACTAATAACTAATCCTCTTAATACCAAAATAAAAAATGAAATTCATGGTTTCATCAAAGATTAGAAATAAAATAATATATTGAAAAAATATTAAATGGTAAAAAACAAACGATAAATCATACCTTCTCATAATTGTCGTATCCATACCAAAGAAATAATCTCCAAAACATTAAAGTTCCACCTGCTAATACCGCAATTGTTGCTAGTCCTGGATTATTATCATTTCGTAAAAAAGCCGCTAGCATTTGATTAAACAAAAATAATGGTACAACAAATTTAATCGGTATTAAATATTGTTTAGACAACGGCATTAAACTTGCCTCACCACCAAATAGTGTCAACATTGGTTCTTCTAAAAAAATTATTACTAACCAGCTAATTAGAGCTAATATTATTGTTCCAATTAACGAACCTGAAAAGGATTCATGTCCCTTCTTACTATCCTCTTTGCCTTTGACAATACTTAAAATTACAGAACCCCCAATTCCTATCATCACTCCTAAACTATAAATAATTTTCCAGATTGGTCCTACTACAACCAAGGCCACTGCTTGATCTAGATATTGATACTGATTTACTATAGCCATATCGCCAACACTATATGAACTAATCATAGCATTACCAAAAAGGTCACAAATAACTATTTAAAATCCACTTAATTAATTGTTTTCATTAATATACATTTCTTTCAAAAAAGTCCAATAAAACAATAATATTTTAGCCTCTTACCTTATCTGCTAAAACAAATAATTTTTTAAGTAAACAAAATTAGTATCCTAAATGATTTTTTCTGTCAAAATTTCATTAAATATAAATAAAATCTACTATTTTCTTTATTTATTTTTTAGAAAAATCACCCGTTTTGTTTTAGATTAGTTGTCTATACTAATATCGAGGTGAAAGAAATGAGTAAAATTACCGAAAATAAAAAAAATATTTTGATTTTTTTGACTATGGTCATTGCCATGGCTCTAATTTGTTTAATTTTATATAAACCATTTTCTAACTACTTAAATGATCCAGCTATTTTAAAAGAAAAATTAGCAAAATTTGGTAATTGGGGCAAATTAATGTTAATTTTTGCAATGACCATTCAAGTTATTTTTGTATTTCTACCAGGTGAAATTATTGAAGTAGCTGCCGGCTTTTGTTATGGTACAATTCCTGGATTAATAATTTGTCTAACAGGTTCTATCATTGGCAGCATCTTTATCTATTGGTTTATTGAAAAATTTGGTTTGAATTTTGTTAAAAAATTTTTTGATTTAAAAAAGTTTCATGAAGTTACTTTTTTAAAAAAAGAGAAAAATCTTGAATTAATCATTTTTATTATTTTTTTTATTCCCGGCACTCCAAAAGATCTTTTAACCTACATTGCACCATTTACAAGAATCAAGCTTAAAACATTTCTTTTACTAACCACTTTTGCTAGGATACCATCAGTAATTACTAGTACGATTGGTGGAAATGCCCTATCCAATCAAAACTATCGCTTTACAATTTTAGTCTTTGTAATTACTGGTCTTATATCTTTAATCGGTTTAATTTGTTACAATTTTTATATCAAAAAAAAGAATCTTTAGAAAATCTTTGGAAATCATTTCTACTATTCTTAATATATTCATTCTATAATATAGAAGGTGAAAGGAAGTAGAAAAATGACTCAAGATAATATTTTAGTAGTTGAAGATGAAATTGAAATTGCTAAAGCAATTGCTATTTATCTAAAATCACAAAACTATAATGTATATATTGCTCATAATGGCAAAGAAGGAATCGAAATTATCGAAAATAACACTATTCATTTAGCAATCGTTGATATCATGATGCCAATAATGGATGGAATTGAAATGACAATGAAAGTACGAGAAAAACATGATTTTCCAATTATTTTCTTATCAGCAAAATCTGAAGATATTGATAAAATTACTGGTTTAAATATTGGTGGTGACGATTATGTAACTAAACCATTTGTCCCAATGGAGCTATTAGCCAGAGTTTCTTCGCAATTAAGACGATATCATAAATATTTAGACATGGTAAATAAAAATACTGTTGAAAGCAATAAATATGTTGTTGGTGGACTAGAGTTAGATCTTGATACTAAAGAAGTTAGTGTTGATGGTAAACTGATAAAAGTAACACCAATCGAATTAAAGATTCTTGAACTGTTAATGAAACAGCCTGGGCGGGTTTACTCAAGTGAACAAATATATGAAAATGTTTGGCATGAAACAGCTATAAATACCGAAACAGTAATGGTGCATATTCGCAATCTACGCGAGAAAATTGAAATCAATCCAAGTAATCCACAGTATTTAAAAGTAGTCTGGGGTGTTGGATATAAAATCGAAAAAATGTAGAGGTGATTAAAGTGAATAAAAAGAAAATATTATTCAGTATTTTAACGATTATCATTTTACTTATTAGTAGTATCGGTGTTTATTCTTGCTATCAAATAACTAAAGATGGGAATGAAACTGTTGATTTTAACCAAAACTATGTTCTTTATGACATACTAGATACTGTTTATCCAATCAGCTTTGAACTTGATAATGTTGGTAAAGAAGGTATTAATAAATATATTACTGCTAATGAAACAACGACTAATTCATTTTATCAAAGTAATATTATTTATAATTTAGAAAGAATGGATAGTAAAAAGAATATTATCTATTATGCCACTGGTAATAATAATATTTCATCAAACACTAATGATAATTTAGCTAATATTCAAAACGATAAAAATTTACAAGACAAATATCAATGGTATGTAATGCTTAACTTTGATGAAAACGGAATATTATCATATGATTCTTTAGGTAATGATAAATCCGTAAAACAAAATTTTGAATTAATCTGGAATAATTACAAACAATCTAATTTTGATTATCTCTATTATGATGGCAGCGACTGGACCTTAAATAACCCAAGTAATTTTACTATTTATTTAGCGGTCCCTCAAAATATTATTACTGATTCTGAAGATTCTATTGCTTATGAAGCTTCTAATTTAGTAATCGAAAATATTATTCCAATTGCCTTATGTGCCATTGTCGTAGTTTGTATTTATATTCTAATTTATCCATATGAAACCGAAAAAGAAATTGGTATATTTAAATATCCTGCTAAAATCAAACTCGAACCACTAGCTATTTTAATTGCTGTAGCATTTGCCGGGATAATAGTTGTTATTTATAGTTTAATTGTTGATTTTAGTAATGGCTATTATTTATCAAGACTAAATTCTATTGGGTTAACTGATTATAGTGAAGCAATTATTGCCACTATGAATGTTGTTGCCTGGATGGGACTTTTATACTTAGCTATGTTTACAATCTTCTATTTAAAATCTTATTTTAAAGAAGGATTTGTTAATTCTTTAAAGAAAAATACTATCTGTGCCTGGATTTTAAAAACTATAAAACATTTAATTGATAAAGCTGCTAATTTTGATTTTAATGATGATATCAATAAAACAATTCTTAAAATAGTAGTAGTTAACTGTATTATTGTTTCTATTATTTGTTGTTTTTTTACTTTTGGTATTTTCTTTACTTTAATCTATTCAGCTATTCTATTTTATATATTGAAAAATAAATTTAAAGATTTCCAAAAAAATTATCAGGTTTTACTAACTGCAGTAAAAAGACTTTCAAATGGTGATTTTGATGTCGAAGTCCATCAGGATATTGGTATTTTCAATTCTTTAGGACATGAATTTACTAATGTAAAAAACGGTTTTGAAAAAGCTGTTAATGAAGAAGTTAAATCACAGAAAATGAAAACAGAATTAATTTCTAATGTATCTCATGATTTAAAAACACCATTAACATCAATTATTACTTATATTGATTTATTAAAAAATGAAGATCTTGATAAACAACAGCAAAGAGAATACATTAATACTTTAGATCGTAATGCTTTAAGACTTAAAAATTTAATCGATGATTTATTTGAGGTAGCTAAAGTAAATAGTGGCGATGTGAAGTTAAATATAGTTCCTGTTGATATTATTGCATTAATTCAACAAGCAAAATTTGAATTAGAAGATCAATTTAACGCAAAAAATTTAATTTTTAAAACTAATTATCCTGATGAAAAAATCATTTTAAATCTTGATAGTTCTAAAACATATCGAATATTCCAAAACTTATTAACAAATATTAGTAAGTACGCTCTTGAAAATACTCGAGTTTACATTGATATTATAAAAGAAGATAATCAGGTAAGCATCTCATTTAAAAACATTTCTGCTGATGAAATTAAAGTTTCAGAAGCTAAATTAGTAGAGAGATTTGTTCAAGGTGATATTTCTAGAAATACTAGTGGCAGTGGATTAGGTTTATCGATTGCTAAAAGCTTCACCGAACTTCAACACGGTACTTTTAATATCAACGTTGATGGTGATTTGTTTAAAACAACTGTAATTTTCAACCTAAAATAAGGGGATTTTCTCCCCTTATTTATTTTTAAATTTTTTTAATAGACCAACACCAATTGGATATGGTCCTGTATGAACACCAATCGTTGCACCAATCTGACGTAGTGGAATATCACACTCATAATTAGGATCATAAGTTTTTAATTTTTCTATAAACTGTTCTTTAAATTCCTGTCCTTCATCTTTATCGTAGCCAAATCCTACTGCAAATCGATATTCATTTAGATTAAGATTCATTTCCTGTAAATAATTAATTATTTGTTCCATTACTTTAGCTTTAGATTTTTTGCGGCCACGAGTAATACCATTATTAAAAATTTCACCTTCTTTTAATAAAATCAATGGTTTTATTCCTAATGCTCCAGCGGCAATACCCGATAATTTACCAACACGACCACCATGAATCAAATAATCCATACTGCCAATTGTAAAAAAGATTCGTCCCGTACTTTTTATATCATTAATAAAAGCAACTGTTTCTTCAAAAGACGCTCCACTGTTTTTCTTAGCAACTGCTTCTTCAACTAGCATTCCTTGTAAAACAGTATTAACAGTTGCATCAATAACTTCAATTTTTACATCTGGATAGTCTTCTAATAAAATTTCTTTAGCATTAATAGCTGAATTATATGAGCCAGAAAATTTTGTTGTAATACAAATACAAATAATATCAATCTTTTTAGCAGCTAATGGTTTAAATGCATCTAAATAATCTTGAATTGATGGCATTGAAGTTTTAGGAAATACTTTAGGATTATCAACCATAAATTGATAAAACTCTCTAATTCCTAATTCTGCTATTTCTTTTTGATAATTAACTCCATCTAAAGAAATATAAAATGGTACGACATCTACATCCAGTTTCTTTGTTAAATCGGTACCTAAATCACAAGATCCATCTGTTACAATTCTATACATTTTCATCCCTCATCTCTATATTAGTATAATTATACTACTAACTTATTAAGAAATGATGAATTTTTATAATAAAAAGCAATGAATGAACATTGCTTTTTAAATATTATAGAATTTTATCAACCATTGGTAAAACAATTTTAAATGTAGTCCCCTCATTAAGCTTACTAGATAGATGAATATTACCATGATAGTATTGTACGATATGTTTAACAATAGCTAACCCTAGTCCAGTACCACCGGTTTCTTTATCGCGCCCTTGATCGCATCTAAAGAATCTTTCAAATACTCGACCTTGATCTATTTTAGAAATACCTCTACCAGTATCACTCACTACAATAATAATATTTGTTTCAGATTGATGAGCTTCGATTGTTATACTTCCATTTTCAACATTATATTTAATTGCATTAGTTATTAAATTACTTAATAACTGATACATATGCTGATGATTAGAAATATAAGTTATATCTTCTACATTTTTAGTCACTGTTAAATGACGCTTGTCGATTTCAACTTGCATTGTATCAACAATTTCATCAACTAACGGCATTAAATGAACTGGATGTTTAATAACATCAATATCTTTATTTTCTAATCGAGAAATCATTAAAATGTCATTAATCAAATTAGACATATTATCGACTTCATCATGGATTTTATCTAATGCTTTCTTTTTAGCGCCCTCATCATTGATAACTCCAGCTTCCAGCAATTCACTATAACCACGTATAGAAGTAATAGGTGTTTTTAATTCATGAGAAACATTAGAGAAAAATTCCTGTCTCATTTTCATAGAGTTATGTTGTTCTGTAACATTAACAAACAGTAATGTTACTCCATAATCTACTTTAGCTACATAGCAGTTATAAAATTCTTTTTCTTTTTCAATTTCCACTATTTGTCTTTCAGTAGATAAATGATCTAAAGCATTTATTATTTTAAAATCAAAGATAAAATCCTTTATTGAACGATTTAATTTAATTGTATTACCATATAATTTTTGTGCCTTACGATTCACCATCAAAACATCAAAATTACTATCTAATAAAATAAATCCTTCTTTCATTTGATCAAGAATGCCGTTTATTTTAATTCGTTCTTCTTTTAATGTTTTCATAGTATCATGAATTGTTTTGGCCTGTTCTTCCAATTTATAAGCAATAATATTAAATTCATCATATTTATAATCGTCGAATTCTAATTCGCGATAATCTTTCATTTTCATTACTTGAGTTGTAATTTCTTGAAGTGGTGCTGTTAGCGTATTAGCAAAACGTTTTGATAACATTAAAGCAATTACTAATGATATTACAGCTCCTATTCCAAGTGGTTTGATTAAAACTGGTAAATAATCAAAAATCCCATCATAAGGTAACGACAAACGAACAATATAATCATCATTAAATACAGCCACATAAAGCATATTTTGATGTGTTGTTTGTGAATAACGAGTTGCATAACCTACCCCATCGCTTAAAGCTTCTCTAACTTCTTCACGACCGCGATGATTTTCTTCAATTGATTCCTCATCACTATCAGCTAAAACATCACCATCTGTATCAATAATTGTTAGACGGGTATTATCATTATATGCCAGGTCATTTAAAGGAACGACTTGTTCCTTTAAATCCTGTTTATCATCTAATTGATACTCTATTAGTTTTACTGCATAAAGCATATCATGCTCAGTATTTTCAAGTAATTGATTGGATAAAATGACCATTGATACACTACTTGATAATATTAATGTAATTAATAAAACGGTTAAAAAATAGCGAAATATTGTCTTATTCACTATCAGCATCCTCCTCGTAGAAACGATATCCAACACTACGAACCGTTCTGATATATTTATGACCATCATCCTTTAATTTACTTCTTAAAGCACGAATATGAACATCTAGAGCTCGTGATTCACCGATAAAATCATATCCCCAGATTTCATTTAATAATTCTTCTCTTTCTACAACACGGTGCTTATTATCCATTAAATATACTAACAATAAATATTCTTTATTAGTTAGTTCTAAATTTTGACCATCTAATTTAACAGTTCTTGTCTGTTTATCAACCATTAAATGTTTAGTTTTGATTACATCGCTAGTTTTATGCCGTCTTAGCAGCGAACGTACTCGGGCTTGTAATTCAAGAATTCCAAATGGTTTGGTCATATAATCATCAGAACCACTATCTAAACCATTTACTTTATCAATTTCACGATCTTTAGCACTAAGAATTAAAATTGGTAATTCATTATTAGTTTCTCTAATCTTAACAATTGCATCAAGTCCACTCATTTTTGGCAACATTAAATCAAAGATTGCCAAATCCGGTGCATTTTTATCAATTTCTGCTAATGCATCAATAGCATTATCAAATTGCACTACTTCATAGCCATTGCTTACAAGTGCTAAATTAATTATTTCGCGAATATTTTCATCATCTTCAATTACAAATATACGTTCTGCCATTTTATACCTCCTAAATCAAACGATAATTGTCTACTGACCCTGTTTGATTAAATTCAACCCATTCACAAATATTAACAGCATGATCACCAATTCTTTCGAAATATTTAGCAATCATTAAGAAATTAATTACTAAATCAATATTTTCTGCTGTTTCATTAACTATTTGAGTTAATTCTACCTTAACCTCTTTAAATAGTCCATTCATTTTTTCTTCCATATTCTTGATTTCTTTAGCTTTTTCTAAGCTAGATTGATGGAAAGCTTCAACTGAACCTTTTACCATCTCCTTAGCTAAAGCAGCCATATTAGGTATATGTTCTACCATTTTGTATGGACATGTTACATCAGTATCTAACAAGATTTCGGCAATATCAGCACCTTGATCGCCAATTCTTTCTAAGTCAGTTACTACTTTTAATGCTGTTGAAACATTTCTTAAATCACTAGCAACTGGCTGTTGTTTTAAAATCAGTGATAGACAACGTGCTTCAATTGTTCTTTCCATATCATTAATAACTTTGTCGCCTGAAATAATATCACGACATAGTTCACGATCACCGCTTTTAAAAGCAACAATACAATTTTCAATTGCTAAAACAACTAAATGACACATTTTATCTAAATCAACGTGTAATTTATTTAAATCATTTTCAAAATTACTTCTTAACATGTTAATCTCCTATCCAAATCTTCCGGTAATATAATCTTCAGTTCGCTTATCTTTTGGCATACCAAAGACATCTTTTGTCTTACCATATTCTACCATTTCTCCAACCAAGAAGAAAGCAGTATAATCAGCAATACGACTAGCTTGTTGCATATTGTGAGTTACAATTGCAATAGTATATTTATCTTTTAATTCTAATAATAATTCTTCAATTTTCAAAGTTGAAATTGGGTCCAAAGCACTAGTAGGTTCATCTAATAAGATTACTTCTGGTTCAACAGCTAATGCTCTAGCAATACATAAACGTTGTTGTTGCCCACCGGATAAACCTAAAGCACTTGTATGCAAACGATCTTTAACTTCATCATATAAAGCTGCAGCTTCCAATGAATCTTTAACGATTTTATCTAATGTCTTTTTATTTTTAATACCATGAATTCTTGGTCCATAAGCAATGTTATCATAAATACTCATTGGAAATGGATTTGGTTGTTGAAATACCATACCAACTTTTTTTCTTAATACAGTAGTATCAACACGACTATCATAGATATCTTCACCATCTAAAGTAACATTTCCTGTAATTTTTACATCTTTAACATAGTCATTCATACGATTTAAAGTCTTTAAAAATGTAGACTTTCCACAACCTGAAGGACCGATAAAAGCAGTAATTTTATTTGTTTTAATATCTAGATTAACATTTTTTAAAGCATGTTTTTCACCATAGTATAAATCTAGATTTCTTGCTTCGATTTTATTTTCCATTCTAATCCACCTTATTTACATCAAATTTATTTGAAATCCATTTTGCTAGGAAGTTCAATCCTAAAACAATTACAATCAATACTAACGCAATTACAAAAGCAACTTCATAACTTCCTTTAGCCATTTCTAAGTATAGCTGAATTGTTAATGTTGCACCAGAACTAAATAAGTGTGTAATCACATTAGTTGGTAAAATACTAAGTGATCCAGCTGTATATAGAAGTGCTGCTGATTCAGCAACGATTCTACCCATACCTAGAATAATTCCAGTTAAAATACCAGGCATTGCACTAGGTAAAAGAACTGTTCTAATCATATACCATTTAGTTGCTCCGATACCTAAAGCAGCTTCACGATAACTTTTAGGAACCGCCTCTAAAGCAACTTGAGTATTTCTTGTAATGATCGGTAAAATCATTATTGCTAATGTAAAAGCACCAGATAAAATTGAAAATCCTAAACGGCATAATTCACCAAAGAATAGCATCCCAAACAAACCATAAATAATTGATGGAATACCGGCTAAAACTTCAGTAGTAAAAGAAATAACACTAACAAATTTTTTATTTTTAGCATATTCATTTAAGAAGATAGCGCCCCCAATTCCAATTGGACAAGCAACTAATAAAGTTACAACAACTATATATAAAGTATTAATAATATTTGGTAAAATTCCTACAGTATCATTTAATATACTTGTTGTATTAACTAAATACGAAAAATCAAAAGTTGGTATACCACGATATAAGATATAGCCAATACAAACAACTAATACTAATACTGAAAGGGCACTTGCAAATTGAATCAAGAAATATAAGACTTTATCACTAACTCGACTTTTTTTGTCGAAAATACTTACACTATTCATTTTCGTCTCCTTTCTTGATAATAAATGTTAAGATTAAGTTAATTGCCATAATGAAAACAAATAGAACTAAACCGATTGTAAACAATACTTGTCGATGAGTTCCAGCTGCATACCCCATTTCTGATACAATTCCAGTTGTTAAAAAACGTACTGAATTAAATGGTAATGGCGCATTAACTGAGTTACCAGCAACTAATAAGATTGCCATCGCTTCACCAATAGCTCTTCCTACCCCAAGGACAATTGCTGAAACAATCCCAGATTTCGCACTAGGTAAAACAACTTTAAAAATTGTTTGGATTTGGCTTGCTCCCAAAGCCAAAGAACTTTTACGATAATCATCAGGAACAGTATTTAATGCTGTTTCTGTAATATTAATTAATGTTGGCAAAATCATAATTGCCAATACAATAATTGCCGAAATTAAGTTAGCCCCACCAGTAAATTGATGAGTAGTAGATCCTTCAAAAATCCACATTTCAATTTTATACATAAAAGGACATACAATTAAAATACCTAATAGCCCATATACAACAGATGGTATCCCTGCTAGTAATTCAATTGCAGCTTTAACTATTTTTCTTACTTTTGGGTTAGCAATTTCAGCTAAATTTATTGCTGTAAATACACCAATTGGTACCCCAATTAAAATTGCTAAAAAAACACCTACAATTGATGTCAAAATAATCATCAAAATACCATATTGCGGGTCAGCTGCTGTTGGTGCCCACACACTGCTAAAAAGAATATCAGCAATACCAACTTCAAATAAAGCTGGAGTACCAGAAATAATCATATAACCAGTAATAGAAACTACAGCAACGATAGATACAATAGCACAGCCACGAAAAATTATCGCGGCTGCCTTTTCTACCATAGACTTTGTTTTTCTATTACTTATAATAGATAACATGTCTTTTTTCATAACTTACTCCTAATTTGGACTAACTAATCCACAAGATTCAACGATTTTTTGTCCTGCTTCACTATTAATGAATTCAAATAAAGCTTGTACTTGTTCGCTTTGTTCACTTACTTCACCTTTAGTTGCCATTACGAATGGTCTTTGTAATGTATATGAACCATCTTTAATTGTATCAGTAGAGATTTCAACGTCATCTAAAGTTAAAGCTTTAACAGTATCATCGTCTTGGATTGCTTCGAATGATACGTAACCAATAGCACCTTCAGTTTCAGCTACACGTCCCATTACTGCTCCAGTTTCATTTAACTCTTGAGCGTAATTACATTGATCTTCAATACCTAAGATTTCTTCAAAAGCTCCACGAGTACCTGAACCAGCTTCACGTCCAATAACTACGATTTGTTGATCAGGTCCACCAACTTGTGACCAGTTAGTAATTTGACCAGTATAGATTTGTTTTAATTGATCAGTAGTTAAGTTACTAATTTCATTGTCTGCATGAGTAACAATAGCGATACCATCAATTGCAACGATATTTTCAACTAAACCTTGATTTTTTTCATCATCAGTTAATGATCTAGATGAATTACCAATATCAGAAGTTCCATCAATAGCAGCTTCAATACCAGCACTTGAACCAGTGAATTGTGGTTCTAATGTTAAATTAGGATATTGTTCTTTAATTCCTTCTGATAATGCGTTAACGAATTCTTCCATTGAAGTAGAACCGTTTAATGTGATTTTACCACTAATGTCGCCTCCGTTTGATGAATCACCTGATCCACCACCGCATCCAACTAATCCTAAGCATAATACTAATGTTAATAATGCTCCAAATACTTTTTTCATACTTTTCATAATTCTTAAATCCCTTCCTTTATCTTTCTTAAGACACATATATAATAATCAAATTAACACTTGCGTTATATCAAAAATCTGTATTAATTATGTTAAGTTTATGTAAAGAAAAGAGAGAATTGCCACTAATTCTCTCTTAAATACATCTCTAACATTGTTCTTAACCTGTTTTTAACATTTGTTCGTAAACTTTCAGGACTAGCTACTTCTACTTTATCTTGAAGCATCATTAACCAGCCGATTAAACCATCTGACATTGCTACATTATAAATTTTAGCTGCCAGTCGCTGTTTATCCACTTTTTTTACTTCAATATCTTTTCCAAACTGGCTAACGACCTCCCTAATTACTTGCCGATCAAAAATTATTGTTAAATCAATATGTTCATTACTAAAATACATATTAACATTATTTTCAAATTCTTTAATAATATCATAACTTTCATGGACATCTTCATAACGCCCACGATAATTCATAACTAATCGCATTCGGTCAATTCGATAAACCGATAAACTATCTTTTCGTTTATTAAAATACCCAACTAAATAATAAATTGAATTACGTACTATGATTTGATATGGCGATACAACATAAGTTTCTTCATTTAAATTCCCATTAGTATGATAAACTTCTATTAAATGATTATCCCTAATATCATAACTAACATATTTAAAAGCAATATTTCTTTGATTATTAATAGCTTTAATAATTGTTGTAAGATTTACTAACAAATCAAATGTTAAATCCTGATGCTGACCTTTTTCAATATATAAACGATCTTTCTGGTTATTTGAACTTAATAATAATAATTTATTAACAAGTTTATTAGCTGCTTTTTGATCTAAATTACTATTAGATATAACATTATCAACTAAAAACTGTAATTCACCATCTTCAAAATAATCACCAGCAACAATAAATCCCTTACGCCTAATAGTTTTTATTAATTGCTTACCAGTCAAACATTGATAAAAATCATTAATTCTCTCAATTAAACTATAAACAGTTTTAATATCTACTTTAATACCATATTCTTTTAATGCCGTTACGATATCCTTACCACTAATAGGTTCTTGACTTTCTTTTATCACCTTATAAACATAATACAATTTTTCTCCCATATTATTCTCCTACTCATTTATTAATTCTAAAGGTACATACATCATCTTAGCATATTTACGATATAAGCGTGGACTATAATTATATAAAGATGGCAAATACCGTTCTATTCTTTCATCAATACTAATATATTTAAAATAATGGTATACCTTTTTATATTCTTTTTCTAGTAGTAAAATATAACATGTTAAATAATAATATTTTTCTTTATTAATATTAAGGCGTTTACATACCGATAAAACAAATGGTTCAATAACTTTGGGAGAAAATTTAATTAAATGTCTTAACAAACAATATGTTTCAACTGAAAAACCGCCTAACTGCAAAATATGATTTACTAATTTATATTTATAAATTAGTAAAGGATAAAAATGTTGTTCGATTAAAAGATTCATCATTACTAGATCATATTCCATTTCCTGTAAACTAACCGCCCGATCGATCAAACGCTTAATTCTTGTAAAAACTAAAATCTCTAATTCTTTATTTTTAGCAATCTTCTTTTTTAAAATATAAATATCCATACTTTGATTAACCAGGTCATGTACTTCATCAATGTCTTCACACACTGTTAATAAATATCTTTTTACATCTATAATATCCCGATCAACTACTTGCCAATAACTCTGCATCTTTTCATCACTCCTTTATCTATCATTATTATAGTATTTTTTTATAATTTTATACCAATATCACCTATTATTTTAAAACCTAAAATACGGTTTTAAATAAAAAGTATTCCCTAAATGCAAAAAAAGCGAGATAAAATCTCGCTTAATCTATTCAGTTGTCAAATGTGTGTAAGTGTTGATCAACTCAATTGATTTAATTAGTTTCTCCTGCTTCTTCTTGAAGCTTTTGTTTTTCTGTTAATTTAAAGAATGGGTAATATAATAACATATCTAATAATATTAATCCGATTACCATAATTCCAGCTTTAACATCCATACAACTTAAAGCTGCTCCTAGAGGTGCCGGTGTCGTCCAAGGTGTTTCAATTACCCCCTTACCTACAACATTCAATGCCATCAATGCGTAAGCAATAATTGAATTGACGACTGGTACAAATATAAATGGTATCATCATCAATGGATTTAACACCATTGGTAACCCAAAGATGATTGGTTCGTTAATATTAAAGATAGCTGGTCCAATTGATAAACGTCCTAATGTCTTTAATTCTTTAGATTTAGAACGAGTTAATAAAATACATAATCCTAAGGTTGCTCCCCCACCACCTAAAGTAATTACATATGACCAGAATGGTTGCGTAAAGAAATGAACAATAGTATTTCCTTCACTAAATGCTGTAATATTAGCAACTAGATACATTTGCATAAATGGTAATCTAATTGGTTGCGTAATACTTGCCCCATGTAATCCAAAGAACCAGAATACTTGAGCAATTATTGTAATTAAACAAATTCCTACTAATGAGTCTAGTCCAGAAACTGCTGGCGCTAAGATTGTCATTAACATACTTGGTAATAATTCACCACTTAAGTTTTGAATTATTAATGAAGCACCATAGAAAACAATTACACAAGCAAATAATGGAATAATTGCATCAAATGATGAAGTAATTGCTGGTGGTACTCCTTCTGGTAATTTAAAGCGAATATTTTTCTTCAATAATAAACGCATTATCTCAACACAGCCTATAGAACATAAAATACCTGTAAATATTCCCTTGGCATCTAAATATGTTGTTGGAATATAAGATCCTGCTTGAGCTAATAAATCTGAAGCTTTTGCCCCTTCACTAATAACACTGCTTGGTACTGCAGAAATTGAAGGTGCTGACATAATTAAAAAGACAGCAGTAGTAACACAAGCCGCATCTAAGCCAGGCATTTCATATCTTTTAGCCAAATGATAAGATATTGAAAAAGTAACAAATAGTCCCATTAACGCCATTGTCATGTTATATGGAACTTGAAGTGCAGCTTTATAGGTCTGAGCCCAATTATACCACCCCATTAACATGTCACTGAAAAATCCCCAATCAGGTAATGTATCAGGTGTAAATGGTGGTGTTGAAATAATTAAGCAAAGCCCACCTAAAATAGATAATGGGATCGCTACAACCATACCATCACGAATCGCTGCTAAATGTCTTTGGTTCCCCAGTTTAGTTGCAATAGGGACCAAAGTACGATTGGCAAGTTCGTTGAACTTATCCATGAAATTCATATATATCTCCCCTTTCTTACCTACAAGTATAGTAATTTTATTGACAAAATTCATCAAATTTCCAAATCTTTGAATATATTTCCATATTTTAGAAATAACTTGTTATTTAAAAATAAAATGTAGTAAAATATAAAATTAGCCTAATTTACAGCAAAAAATTAATTTATAAATACTTTTATTTTGAGTTGACTTTCACATTTTTCTTACTATAATTACAAATGTGTAAGTGTTTATCTCCTCAATGATAAATAATCAATGACGGAGGAGTACTATGAAACTAATTATTGAAGAAACTGAAAAAGAAATGAGCGAAAGTGCAATGCACATACTACTTGGAGCTATGATGCAAGATAAACGTGTCAACATTTCATTAACTGCTGGTGAATCACCAAAAACATTATATAAAATGATGGCTCCTATTATTAAAGATAAAGAACAATTTAAAAACGTTCAATACTATCTATTTGATGAAGCTCCATATAAAGATAAACCATATGGACCAAACTGGGATGAAATGCATGAATTATTTTTCAATGATGCTAATATTCCAGATGAAAGAATTCATACAACTACAATGGAAAATTGGGAAAAATATGACTGGGAAATTCGTCAAGCTGGAGAATTAGATGTTATGTTAATCGGTTTAGGTTGGGATGGTCATTTTTGTAGTAACTGCCCACGCTGTACACCAATGGATAGCTATACATATATAATGGATCGTGCTACAAAAAACAAAGCAAACCCTACTTATCCACCAAAACCTGATCTACCATTTACTTTATCAATGGGGCCTAAGAGTTTAATGCGTGTTAAACATTTAGTAATGATCGTAAATGGTAAACATAAAGCTGAGATTTTGAAAAAAATGATTGAATCTCCTATTAGTGATGAATTACCATCTACTATCTTAAAACTACATCCAAATTTCACAGTTATTTGTGATAAAGATGCCGCTTCATTATTAAATTTAGAAGATTACAAAGAATATCGCTTATAATCTTTGTTGTTTCTAGCCCTGATGCAAAATCAGGGCTTTTGTCTTTTCCAAGATTTGGAAATTAATTGAAAGAAAAAAAGTGCCCTTGATATAATTTAACTAAGTTAAAATCAGGAGGAAATTATGGCAAAGAAAAAAATCAACCGTCAACAATCAAAAAATGTAATTGTCGAAACAAGAATGCGTCGTTTTCTAGCGATGATCATTGACTGGTATCTTACCCAAATGATTTCAGTTATTCCAATAACTTTTTATCTTCGTGATGGTGATTATTTAAAACCACATATGTTTGAATATACTAATTATCCATTCATGACAGGTTTAGGTTTAATAATTTTTGCTTTTATCGTTGGTATAATTTATTACTGGGTCATTCCTAGTTATTTGTTTAAAGGCCAAACACTGGGTAAAAAAATATGTAAAATAAAAATAGTTACTGAAGACTATCAGCCAGTAAATGCTAAAACATTATTCATTCGTGATATGATTGCAAGTACCTGGATTGAAGGAGGTATCATTATCACTGCAACAAGTATCCATAAACTAGTTGGTTTAGTTGGATATTCACAAATAGCAACTTATTGGCAATATCTTACTTATATAATCACTATAATCTCAATTATTTACGCTTATTTTAATAAACAATCACAATCATTTCACGATAAGATTGCTAAAACAATAGTTATAAAAGATTAATATTTATTGTCAAGTAAAGAAATCCCATGATATAATACAAAAAATATTATATAAAGTGGGTGATGATCATGTTTAATTTAGTTATTATTTTATTATCTACAATCAATAGCGAACCAAAAGATTCAAACAACTATAAAATTGCTAAATATCTTTTAGAAAATTTACATACTCTTGAGGATCTATCGATTAGTGATTTAGCTAATAACTGTTTTGTTTCTAATTCTAGTATTTCACGTTTTTGTAAAGAAATCGGCTTAGATAATTATAATACATTAAAGTCACAAATTATTAAAATACCTTTGGAATACCGATATGCCCATAATAAATTTAATTTTACCCCATCTAAAAACGAAAACATTTTACAATCATATGTTTTTTCGATCATTGATAATTTAAAAAATCTATATACCGATAAACTAGACTCTCAAATCACTGCACTAGTTAAAGACATCTATCAATATAAAGAAGTTGGGGCTTTTGGTTATATGCATTCTGAAAGTATCGCTTTAAACTTACAATACGACTTACAAACAAATGGAAAATTAATCTTTACACATATAAAATTCACAAACCAAAAAGAATTTATTAACAATGCCGATGAAAATACATTAATTATCATTTTTTCTGAATCTGGTTCATATTTTAATCGAGTTTATCCACGGACAACTCCATTTACTAACCAGAAAAATAAGCCAAAAATTGTTTTAATCACATCTAACCTTAATGCGACATTTCCATATGTTGATGAATATATTACTTATAGTTCTAGAAATGACTATGCTAGTCATCCTTATAGTTTAATGACAATTGAATCAATGATTGCCCTAAAATATCTAGAATATATAAAATCACAGTAAAAAAGATATCTTTAAATAGATATCTTTTTTACTATAAATTATGTTGTTTCATATAATTAGTAATTAATCGATAAATACCTCGTTCAATTACTACACCTATAGCTGATAAAACTAATCCCATTAAAACAATATTCAATGATACACTTGCTAAATGTAAGATATCACTAAAGAATAAAATTGCAAAGATGAAACCAAATACCATCATTAAACAAATTAAAATTCTTAATTTAGTAAACGGATAACATGAACGAATTACAGCAATCATTGAAATAATAACTAAAACATAATACATCAATGTTACCGATTCTAAATGATCTAATCCTAAATTACTTCCAAATAACATAATGAAAATAAATAGAATTACCACAGACACTGCATTCCCTGTTGCTTTAGAAAATACTTTTGGTAAAAAGTGTCCTGTAATCTTTCGAGTATCCGATTCAAAAATTGTTAAGAATGAAGGCATTGCTTCAATTAATAAATCAATCAATGTTATCTGCAATGGGATAAATGGAAATGGTGTATTTGTTAATACACAGAATATAGATAATAACACTGTATAAATAGTCTTAATAAAGAATACCCCAGCTACACGAGTAACGTTATTAACTACTTTTCTACCTTCTAATAATACATCTGGTAAACAAGTAAAATCAGAGTTTAATAAAACAACTTGTGAAATCTGTTTTGAAGCATCACTACCATCTGCAATTGCAATTGAACAATCAGCTTCTTTTAAAGCTAATAAGTCATTAACACCATCACCTGTCATCGCCACATGATGTCCATCTGCTTGTAAAGCTTCAACAATTAATTTCTTTTGACTTGGTGTTACCCTTCCAAAAACAGTATATTTAGTAACTATATCTTTTATATCGTCATCGCTTACTTTGCTCATATCAATACAACGATCATAGTTAATTACACCGGCCTTTTTAGCAATCGCCATAACGGTATTAACGTTGTCGCCTGAAATTATTTTAGCCTCAATTCCTTCTTTATGGAAATAAGCTAAAGTTTCTTTTGTTCTATCACGAATTGTATCTGATAAAATAACAGCCATTAATGGTTGTAATTTTGGCAATTCCTGATTATCACTAACTGTTTCTTTAGTATATCCAATAGCAATAGCCCGCATTCCTTCAAGCATCAATTCGCTAATTTCTTCAGGTAAAGGTCCTGGAATAATTTTTTCAGCTGCTCCTACAACAATTGTTCCTAAGTCTTTAAATTCAATAGCACTCCATTTACGAAGTGAAGAAAACGGTATTTTTTTTGTATGCTGATATGTATCATTTTCACCGAAGTACTCATCAATCGCCTGGAATGTAGCATTATTATCATCACTTGCTTTCAGATAAGAACCCATGACTTCTTTTAAATCAAAACTATCATTAGTTTCTAAGGTAAATGTTTTTTCTACTTTCATTTTACCGTTAGTTATTGTTCCGGTTTTATCCAAACAAAGAACATCAACATGTGATAGTGTTTCTAATGAATATAAATTTTGAACCAATACTTTTTTCTGTGCTAATCTAGCTACTCCATTAGCTAAAGAAACACTTGTAAGTAATACTAACCCTTTAGGAAGCATTCCTAATAATCCAGCTGCTGAAGAAACAACAGCTTCAAATAAAACATCTTGACGTAACCACAATGCTTCAATAAATAAAATAATTCCTAAAGGAATAATCATAAAAGTAGTTACTTTAGTAACTTTTTTCATTGATTCCATCAATTCAGAATTCTGTTTTTTTACTTGTTGAGCTTCTTTAACTAATGTAGTTGCATAGTTATCATCACCAACATTTTTTACCTTGGCATAACATTTTCCAGATACAACACTACTACCAGATAATAAATTAGCACCAACACTTTTATTTATCGGATCTGATTCTCCAGTTAATAATGATTCATTAGCTTCAATCATCCCATGAATAACTGTAGCATCATTACAAACTTGATTACCACTTTCTAATACTAAAACATCATCTAAAACTACTTCATTTATATCTACAACTGTAGGTTTCCCATTACGAACTACAGTAATTGTTGGTTTAGTTAAAATTGATAATTGATCAACTAGTTTTTTTGCTTTAACTTCCTGATAAATACCAATTAAGATATTAGCAATAATAATTAAAATAAAAACTAAATTTGACCATGCCTGGACCAAAACCAAAGCAATAAAGATTAAAAAGTTTAATAAGTTAAATAAAGTACAAACATTATCCTTAACTATTTGTCCATAACTTTTACTTGCAGGTTTACTAACCCCATTTACTTTCCCTTCAACTATTCTTTCATTAACTTCTTTATCATTTAACCCTGTTTTATAAAATAAGGAATTATCATTTTCCAATTAAGTCACCTCCAGATTTTCCTATTATATTATATTTTAACAACTAGTCATACATTCTTAACAAACATTTAACAAAAAAGTCAATCAAACGATTGACCTTTTACTTGCTATTTAATTTATCCAAGAATTTTTTAATTCTTGAAGTAGCTTCTTTTATTTGTTCAATTGAATAAGCATATGATACTCGAATATATCCCTCGCCAGCTTGACCAAAAGCATTTCCAGGAACACATGCAACTAATTGATCTTTTAATAACTCTTCACAAAACTGTTCTGAAGTCATCCCAGTTGACTTAATACATGGAAAAACATAGAAAGCCCCTTGTGGAGTAAAAGTATGCAATCCCATATCATTAAAAGCCTTAACGATATAATTCCTTCTTAACATATAAGCTTGTCGCATTTTTTCGATTTCATTATCACAATGACGCATTGCTTCAATTGCTCCATATTGAGCACCAGTTGGCGCTGACATAATTACATATTGATGAATTTTATTCATTGCATTCGTTAAAACTTCATTAGCTAGAACATAACCAAGTCGCCATCCAGTCATTGCATAAGCTTTAGAATAACCACTTACTAAAATAACCTGATCTTTTATTTCTGGAAAAGCAGCAATTGAACAAAATTTTTGCTCATATGATAACTCTGCATATATCTCATCAGTAATAACAATAATTTCGTGTTCTTTGATAATCGGAACTATTTTTTCATAATCCTCTCTTGTCATAAATCCACCAGTAGGATTACTTGGATAGTTCAATAAAATTGCTTTAGTTTTTGGTGTAATAGCAGCTTCTAATAATTCAGGTGTTAATTTAAACTGATTATCTTCTTTCAATTCAATATTAACAACCTTTCCACCAGCTAATTCAACCCCAGGTGTATAAGCAACATAGCTTGGCTGTAACAAAATAACTTCATCACCAGGATTAATTAAACTTCTAAATGCTAAATCAATAGCTTCTGAACCACCTACCGTTACAACACATTCTTTTTCATAATCATAATCTAAATTAAATCTTCTTTTTTGATAACGACAAATTTCTTTTCTTAACTCTGCAAGTCCTTTATTAGCCGTATAAAATGTTTTACCTTGTTCAATAGAATAAATTGCAGCTTCTCTAATTTTCCAAGGAGTATCAAAATCAGGTTCACCAACTCCTAAAGAAATAACGCCTTCCATTTCACTAGCTAAATCAAAAAACTTACGAATACCACTAGGGGGAATTTCTCTAACAGTATTATTTAATACTTTATTAAAATCCATTATGGTGTTACCAATAGCCTTTCTGCACTATCTTTATCGTTATCATCAAAACTAATTCCATTATTTTTATATTGTTTTAAAACAAACATCGTCGCTGTACCAATAACCCCCTCTAATGGTGCTAATTTAGACCCAACAAAATGAGCAACTTCTTGCATTGTATGCCCCTTTACAATTGCAACAAATTCAAAGCTTCCACTAAGTAAGTACATTGTATCTACTTCAGGAAAAGAATAGATTTTTTTAGCGATACGATCATAACCATATTCTCTTTCTGGTGTTGCGTTGATTTGAATCATTGCCATTACATTATCTACATTAGTACGATCCCAATTAATAATCGTATGATATCCACAGATAACTTTATTTTTCTCTAACTGGCTGATTGTCTTTTCGACATTATCTTCAGTTTCATTTAGAGCCATTGCTAAATCAGTTACTTCCATTCGCGCATTATCATGAAGTAATGTCAATAATAAGTTCTCATCCATAATTTCTTCCTCCAATTTATTTTAATTATTATATAACATTTTATAACATTGGTAAAGATACTAATATTTATTAATATAATTATTTTTTATTACATTTTTTTATAATAATATTACTAAATATTTATTAAAAAAACATAATATCATCCCTTTACTAGATAGATTATGATAAAATAATAACAAGGAGGTTTTACAATGCTAACATTCTATGTATCTAGCTACGGCAAAAATGATGATAAAGGAATTTATATAGTCAATCTTGACGAAAAAACACAAAAATTTTCATTAGTGCAACATATAGTTACTCAAGATTACCCATCTTATATGATCACTAAAAATAACACTTTATTTCTCAGTTATAAAAACGCCGGCAAATTTAATGATGGTGGAGGAATTGGCAGTTTTTCCATCTACAAAGATGAATTAATCCCTAATAATAATTATAATTCAAATGGACGTTCATATACTCACTTATGTGTCAGTGATAATTTACGCTATTTATTTGCTGCAAATTATCATGTTGGTTCAACTGCATCTTATTTATTAGAAAACAACTATATTAAACAAAAAATAAACGCTGTTCATCACACCGGTTTAGGTCCTGATTTACTAAAACGACAAACAGGCCCTCATTGCCACTGTGTTGGAATTACCCCTGATAAAAAATATGTTTACGCAGTTGATTTAGGTGCTGATAAAGTTATTATGTATACCTATGAAGATGGTAAGCTTGAAGAGGCTAGTAACCATAATCTAAACGTTGTTCCTGGTTCCGGACCAAGACATATGATTTTTTCAAAAGATGGTCGCTATGCTTATTTAGTAAACGAAATTGCTAATAATTTGATGGTTTTTAAATATAGTGATGAATATTTAAATTTAATCCAGGTAATCCATACTACTCCTCGTCATTTCCATGACTTTTCAAGTGCTAGTGCAATTCGTCTAAGCGATACTGGGAATCATCTTTTTGTATCAAATCGTGGTCATGATAGTATTGTTTTATATCGGGTAAATAAAGAAACCGGTAAAGTCAGTCTATTATATATGGTTCATACTGGTAGAAGTCCTCGTGATTTCAATATAATTGATAATAAATATTTAATTGTTGGCGCTCAAGATGATGACGAAATAGAATTATTTACATTCGATGAAGAGGAAGAACAATTAGTTAGAACAGTTTATACTTTAAAAATTCCTGCCCCTGTTTGTATTGCTGTAAATAAATAAAAGGAGAATATAATAATGAGATATGAAATTAAAGGTGATAATCTACCTGTAGTTATTTGTCATTTACAAAAAGGTGAAACGATGATTACTGATAGTGGGGCCATGAGCTGGATGGATCCTGTTATGAAAATGGAAACAACTAGTGGTGGTTTTGGAAAAGCTTTTGGTCGGATGTTTAGTGGTGAGACAATGTTTCAAAATCGCTATACTGCTATTGATGACGGGATGATTGCTTTTGCATCATCATTTCCAGGTTCAATCAAAGCAATTAATATTGATCCTGATCATGAAATAATAATCCAAAAATCAACATTTTTAGCTTCTACTCAGAATATTGAAATGTCAGTTTTTTTCAATAAAAAAATTGGTACCGGCTTTTTTGGTGGTGAAGGCTTTATCATGAATAAAATCAGTGGTCATGGTCTAGTATTTTTAGAAATTGACGGTACTGCAATTGAATATGATTTATTACCTGGTCAACAAATGATTGTTGATACTGGATATTTAGCAATGATGGATGCAACATGTAAAATGGAAATTCAAAGTGTTAAAGGTGTTAAAAACAAGCTATTGGGTGGTGAAGGATTTTTCAATACTATTGTAACCGGTCCTGGTAAACTTGTGTTACAATCAATGCCAATTAGCTCTGTTGCTTCAGTTATTTCACCATTTATTCCAACTGGTGGAAATTAATAATCATGATTAATTGGAATATGCTTTGCATATTCCTTTAATTTTGTTAAAATACTATCGAAATGAGGTATATTTATGAAACCAATGATATTTTTTGACGTTGATGGAACATTACGTGATAATCATCATCATAAAGTTTGTCCTTCAACAATAGAAGCATTAAACAAATTACATGAATATGGTTATAAAATCGGTGTTGCTACAGGTCGTTCTGTAAATTCATTAAAAAGAACTGGTATCCCTGATCTAATTAAATGGGATGGCTATGTTTGCAATAATGGTCAAAGTATTCTTGATCAAGACTATAACTTAATTCAAGAATTAATTATTGATCCAAAAGTTGTAAGACAATGCATTGAAACAGCCAAAAAACATAATATTCCATTAGCTTTAAAAACCGAAAATCGTTTTTTAACACAAGACCCAGATGAAAATGTGCTTACTGCCATCAAATACTTCAATTCTCAAGTCCCACCAGTTGGAACATATCATGACGAAAAAGTAGCTGCGATGATTGCTTATGGACCATTAGGTTATAATTATGTCCCTTTTAAAGCAATTAGTGGCATTCATGTTTTACCAGGAGTATCTACTTATTGTGATATTACTCATGCCGATGCTACAAAAGCAACTGGTATTAAATATCTCTTAAATAAATATCAGCTTGAAGAATATGTTTGTTTTGGTGATTCATTAAATGATGTTGAAATGTTTAAACACGCAAAAATCTCTATCTGTATGGGACAAGGTGATGAATATTTAAAAAGTATTGCTACATATGTAACAGATAGTATTGATGATGATGGTTTATACAATGCTTGTAAACAATATCAATTTATTTAAAAAGGAACGATGATGCTAAGTTAGTATCATTGTTCCTCTCTTTTTATTACCCTTGCAACTTGTTATTAAGCGATAAATACTATCTCCATTGCATATTATCAAGCTTCTAATATTTGTAAATCTTCTAACTTACTATTCGCTATTTGATTGATTACTTATTTATCTACTTTATTATAAATAATCCACAATAATCATAATACCTAATGGAATTTTAACTATTAATAATAAAGTATAAATATGGATTATTTAATTTTAGCATTTTATTACATTCACTTTTTAAAGAAATTCTTATATTAATTATATAAGTATATAGTTATTTTTCTAACAACTTATTACCTCTTTGTTTCAATCTTTAAACAAAAAAAGATCAGGTAACTGATTATTCAAATTACCTAATCTTTAGCCAATTAAATTAATTATATTTTCTTCTTACTGCAACTGTTCCTAATACAGATAAAGCTACAAGTCCACCTAATAACATTAAGTCAGCATCATCACCAGTTTTAACTGAATTAGCTGGTTTATTAGTATCAACAGGAGTATCAGGTTTTGTAGTTGTTTGAGCTGGTTGATAATTAGCAGCCCATTGCCAGATATGAGTTCCATCACTATCTTGTGGATTATTATTTAATGTATAAATCCATGACCAGTGATTACTATATTCTACTAATGTTTCTACTCCGTCTTGATCATAATCTTCTGCAAACATTAATTTATCATCATCAGTAGTTTCATATAATGATAATTTATATTTGTTATCACTTGTTTCATAAGTTGTGAAATCTGATGCAATACTTTGACTATGATTTGAAGTAACAATATCAGTACGTCCTTCTGTTAGAATACTAAACATTCTCTTAGAACATTCATCTGTTGCTACTGAACTATCTGTTTCCCCTTGTACTAGCCAGATTGCTGTATCTGAATTTTTCAATGATGCTAATTCTTCATCTGTTGGTGTTTGTCCACCACGTTCACTTGCTACATCTAAAGCCGGACAGTTGATCATTGCTGCTTTAAATAAATCTGGATAAGCAATTAACATTCTTGTTGTCATGTATCCACCTGCTGAGCATCCTGATACATATACTTTATCTGGATCTATTCCTTTTGTTGTAATTATTTCCTGGATTTCATTATATGCTTTTTCTAATAAACCATCGCGTTGTGCATAATACCATGTATCTGGTGCTTGGAATGCCATTACATCTGCACCACCAAAGATATCTTGTGCTTCATCAGTTGCCCAGGCAACAGTTCCTCTATTTCCTAACATTTGAGCAACATTATTTTGAGAATTATTATAATCTCCTTCACCGTTTCCATGGAACCAGACAATTAATGAATCTCCTTCTTGAGCATCATAATATTGATAGTTAATTCCGCCATCAACAATAACTGATTGGAATTTTGATGTTTCTTTATCAATCATATTTGAAGTATCCGCAGTATAAATTGCTGAATACATATCATCAATTACTCTTCCATCTGCAGCAGTTAAAGTAATAGGACTATTTTGAATTACCGTATAAGTTAAATCAGCAGGATAATTTCTACCAGCACTCAAATAAGATAAAGTAGCACCTTCTGACATATCAAAATATACAGTTACATATTGACCATCAGTTTCTACCTTAACAATTTTACGATCAATATCATAATCACCAGCTGTTAAATCAGTTCCTTCGCGAATTGCTTCAGTAGAAGCTTTTGCATGAACAATAAATGTATCTTTTGTTACACCACTTACTTTATAACTAGAACCATAGTCAATTACCATTTTAGATACAACTTGACCTGCATCAGTTACTTCAGTATGTAATTCAACTGGATAAATATCTTTAGCTTCTTCTTCAACATAATTAGCAGCCCATTGCCAGATATGAGTTCCATCACTATCTTGTGGATTATTATTTAATGTATAAATCCATGACCAGTGATTACTATATTCTACTAATGTTTCTACTCCGTCTTGATCATAATCTTCTGCAAACATTAATTTATCATCATCAGTAGTTTCATATAATGATAATTTATATTTGTTATCACTTGTTTCATAAGTTGTGAAATCTGATGCAATACTTTGACTATGATTTGAAGTAACAATATCAGTACGTCCTTCTGTTAGAATACTAAACATTCTCTTAGAACATTCATCTGTTGCTACTGAACTATCTGTTTCCCCTTGTACTAGCCAGATTGCTGTATCTGAATTTTTCAATGATGCTAATTCTTCATCTGTTGGTGTTTGTCCACCACGTTCACTTGCTACATCTAAAGCCGGACAGTTGATCATTGCTGCTTTAAATAAATCTGGATAAGCAATTAACATTCTTGTTGTCATGTATCCACCTGCTGAGCATCCTGATACATATACTTTATCTGGATCTATTCCTTTTGTTTTAATTACTTCCTGGATTTCATTATATGCTTTTTCTAATAATCCATCACGTTGTGCATAATACCATGTATCTGGTGCTTGGAATGCCATTACATCTGCACCACCAAAGATATTTTGTGCTTCATCAGTTGCCCAGGCAACAGTTCCTCTATTTCCTAACATTTGAGCAACATTATTATTTGAACTATGATAATCTCCTTCACCATTACCATGGAACCAGACAACTAATGAATCACCTTTTGAGGCATCATAATATTGATAGTTAATTCCACCATCAACAATAATAGATTGGAATTTTGATGTTTCTTCATCTTTAACTGTATTATCACATGTATAATTTCCAATCCAATTAGTATCTAACTCTCTGCCATCAGCAGATGTCAATGTAAGAGGATTAATCTGAGTAATCGTATACTCTAAATCTAACGGTATATTTCGTCCTCCGTTTTGTAAATAAGTTAACGTAGAACCCTCGGACATATCAAAATACACAGTTACATATTGACCTTCAGTCTCTACTTTAACGATTTTTCTATCGTATTCTTTTGCATTGTAGCTTATCTCATTTTCAGGAACATTATACTCTTCAGGATTTGTTCCATTAACATGAACTTTGAATGTCTCCGTTGTTACTCCTCTAACCTTATGAGTTTCACCATAATCAATTACCATTTTAGAAATAACTTGACCAGCATCAGTTACTTCACCATATAATTGAACCGGATAACTTTCATTGCTTTCAACCGCAAATAATGGTGTACAGTATGTAGATATAGCTAATGCTAAACTTACGATTACTGTAAATAATTTCTTCATTTTTTTCATTCTATCCTTCCTTTCTTGATAAAGATTCTATCATGAAAAAAATAATTAAAATTGTCATTTTTCTAGAACAATCTTAATCATTTTCTAGTTTTTTTCCGATATTGTTTAGGTGTCATCTGAAATAGTTCTTTGAAAGTCCGATTAAAAGCTTGAATATTTGGAAAACCATTATTTAAAGCAATATCAACAATTGATTCATCACTATATTTTAAATCATCTAAACAATGCTGAATACGAACATTTTTTATATATTCAAAAATACTTATCCCCATTTTCTTTTTAAAAACAGTCGATAAATACGACTTGTTATAATTTGTTAAAGCAGCAAGTTCATTTAAACTTATCTTTTGTTTATAATTTTTATCAATATAATTAATTACCTCAATAACTAATTCATATAACTCATCATCATGCTTTTCTTGAATATAATATTTATCATCTATTAGATACTTAGTTAGTAAATCAATGATTATTAATATATCAATATATGTATCAATTAAATTGTTTTCTTGACTCTCATTTCTATAAATTTTAAGTAATATATTAATAATTTTTTGTTTAACTTCTAAATTTTTTTCTAAATCAAACCTTTTACCAATCGCATTAGGACAAACATGATTAATAAATTTACGATCAATTAATAAAACTATACCCTCAATTCCTTTTTTTACATCAATATCATGACTAACACCAGAATTTACTAACAATAAGGTTCCTGTTTTAGCCACAATTTCTTCATTTTCCATCCTTTGTATTTTTTCACCCTTAACAACATAAGTGATTTCAATACTATTATGCCAATGAGATTCAAAACAATAATCTTGATTATAATAATTATGACTAAAAGTAAAAAAACTATTATTTGCATATTCAACTTTTTCATGTTTTCTAACTACTACTCGCTCTGGCATATAATAAACCCCATCCCTTCTTAATAATATTAGCATATTAAAAGAATATTTGGAAATAAAAGGTAAATAATTAACGTTTATTTTAAATATAAATAAAATTTATTTAGCCATATATAATTAGCATTGAAAATTCTTAATATATTTACTAGTAAATTAATAATAAATCTATTATAATAGTCAATGTTTTCAATGAGGTGACATATAAGTGAAAATAATACTAAGAAAGGTTAATTTATATGAAAAAAGGTATTTCAGTAAAACTAGTTGTTATCAATGCGATGATTGCTGGGGTTTACGCTGCACTCACTTTAGTAATCTCACCCATCGCATATTCGCAAATTCAATTTAGATTATCAGAGATAATGGTGTTTCTAGCGTTTTATAATTATCGCTATATTCCTGGTTTAACTATTGGTTGTATTTTAGCTAATTTATTTTCACCATTAGGAATGTTAGACATCGTCTTTGGATCAATCAGTACATTAATTGTATGTATTGCGATGTATTTTGCGAAGAATCGTTATTTAGCTGCTTTTTTAGGAGCAGTAATCACTGGGGTTATTATTGGCGGTGAATTATGGTATGCTTACCAGATTCCATATTTAATTAATGCCTGCTATGTAGCAATCGGTGAGTTAATAGTATTAGTAATTGGGGCTTTGGTTTTTAAAACATTAGAAAAAAACGACCGTTTAATGAACTTACTTGCTTTAAAGTAAGTTCACCAACGGTCTTTTTATTATTTCAATCTTGTAATATCCACTAATGTTGTATCGCCTTTATGACGTTTTTCTAAACTAGTAATCAATGCTTGAGCTGTATCTAATGATGTAAAGATTGGAATACCTGCTTCAACTGCAAATCTTCTAATTAAGAAACCATCTTTTAAGTTATTATTTCTAGTTGGAATATCAATAACTAAATCTACAGTATCAGTTAACATTAAATCAAACATAGTATTAGATTTTGCATCAATACGATTAACTAAATTTACAGGAATATTGTTTTCTTTTAAGAAATTATAAGTACCTTCTGTTGCATATAAATCATATCCAAACATATAATATTGTTTTGCAATTGGTAAAAATTCATCTTTAGCTGAATCTTTGATTGTACAAATAATATTCTTTTTCTTTGGTAAATTAATTCCGCTACCGATAAATGCTTTATAAATAGCTTCATCATAATCTGTAGAAATTCCTAAAACTTCACCAGTTGATTTCATTTCAGGTCCTAAACTAATTTCAGCACCTTTAATTTTTTCAAATGAGAATACTGGCATTTTAACAGCTACTGTTTGTTTTTCAGGAGCTAATCCATATTCATATCCTTGTTCACCAATTGATTTACCCATAATTACATGAGTAGCCACATCAACAACAGGAATATCAGTTACTTTAGAAATATATGGTATTGTTCTACTTGAACGTGGATTTACTTCAATTACATATACTTGATCTTCATAAACAATAAATTGAATATTAATTAATCCAATAACGTTTAATGCTTTAGCTAAACGTTTTGTATATTCAACAATTGTATCTTTAATGTGATCTTTGATTTTTTGAGAAGGATAAACTGAAATACTATCTCCAGAGTGAACTCCTGCTCTTTCTACGTGTTCCATAATTCCTGGAATTAAAACACCATGTTCATCACAAATAGCATCAACTTCTACTTCTTTACCAGATAAATATTTATCAATTAAAATTGGATGTTCTTGATATTGACGGTTAATAATTTCCATGAATTTTTTAACGTCACCATCATTCAAACAAATTTCCATACCAGCACCACCTAATACATATGATGGTCTAACTAAAACTGGATATTTTAATTTATTAGCTACCTCTAAAGCTTCTTCAACTGTAAATACTGTTGAACCACGAGGACGATCAATATGACATTTTTCTAGAATTTCATCAAATCTTTCTCTATCTTCAGCAGCATCTACATCATCAGCTGAAGTACCTAAAATTTTAACACCCATTTCCATTAATGCTTTAGTAAGTTTAATTGCTGTTTGTCCACCAAATTGAACAATTGCTCCATCAGGTTTTTCAATATCAACAATATTTTCAACATCTTCTGGTGTTAATGGTTCAAAATATAAACGATCAGCGATATCAAAATCAGTACTTACAGTTTCTGGGTTATTGTTGACAATAATTGTATCATAACCAGCTTCTTTTAAAGCCCATACACAATGAACTGAACAATAATCAAACTCAATTCCTTGACCAATTCTAATTGGTCCTGATCCTAATACCATAATTTTCTTTTTATCATCACGAGGATCAACTTCATTTACTCCACCATAAACTGAATAATAATATGGTGTTGAAGCATCAAATTCAGCTGCACAAGTATCTACTATTTTATAAACTGCATGAATATTATTTTCCTTGCACATTTGTTTTACTTCATCAACAGTTTTACCAGTTAATTTAGCAATTACATGATTAGGATACTCTAATCGTTTAGCAGTTTTTAATAAATCAACTGTTAATTCTTCATTTTTCAATTGATTTTCAACTTCAATTAAATGTTTAATTTTATCAATAAACCAAATATCAATTTTAGTAATATTATGAATAATTTGTTCACTAATTCCTTGTCTTAAAGCCTCAGCAATAACAAATAATCGATGATCATCAACAACTTCTAATTGTTTCATTAAAAACTCTTCATCTTTACCTTCAAGTTCATCTAAATGAAGATAATATACATTTTGTTCTAATGAACGTAATGCTTTCATTAACGCTCCTTCAAAATTATTACAAATACTCATAACTTCACCAGTTGCTTTCATTTGAGTACCTAATTCCCTTGATGCATCAACAAATTTATCAAATGGCCATTTAGGAATCTTACAAACAATATAATCTAATGTTGGTTCATAAGATGCATATGTTTTACCAGTTACCGCATTAACAATTTCATCTAAAGTATAACCAAGAGCAATTTTTGCTGCTAATTTAGCAATTGGATAACCAGTGGCTTTACTAGCTAAAGCTGATGAACGGCTAACACGTGGGTTTACTTCGATTACGCAATATTCAAAACTTTCAGGATGTAAGGCAAATTGTACATTGCAGCCACCTTCAATATTTAATGCTGTAATAATATTTAATGCTGATGAACGTAACATTTGATATTCTTTATCCCCTAATGTTTGACTAGGAGCAACGACAATACTATCACCAGTATGTACCCCAACTGGATCAACGTTTTCCATGTTACATACAGTAATGCAGTTTCCAGCACTATCACGCATTACTTCATATTCAATTTCTTTCCATCCAGCAATACAACGTTCAATTAAACATTGATTAACTCGTGATAATCTTAGACCATTAGAACAAATATCATGAAGTTGAGTTTCATTATGAGCGATACCGCCACCAGTTCCACCTAATGTGTATGCTGGTCTAACAACAACCGGATAACCAATTTTTCTTGCAAATTCTAATGCATCATCAACATGATTAACAACTAAGCTAGCTGCACATGGTTCTCCAATTTTTTCCATTAGGTTTTTAAATTCTAAACGGTCTTCTGCTAATTTAATTGTATTAGTAGATGTTCCGATTGTTCTTACATTATGCTTATCTAAAAAGCCTTCATCAGCCAAAGCCATGGCAATATTTAAAGCATTTTGACCACCTAAAGTAGGTAAAATACTATCTGGTTTTTCTTTTATAATTAAATTTTTTACTACTGGTACTGTTAATGGTTCAATATAAACACGATCAGCAATATCTTTATCAGTCATGATCGTTGCTGGATTTGAGTTAATTAAAACTACTTCGATTCCTTCTTCTTTTAAAGCTCGACAAGCCTGTGTCCCAGCATAATCAAATTCTGCTGCTTGACCAATGATAATTGGTCCTGAACCAATTACTAATACTTTTTTTATTCTACTATCTTTTGGCATCTTACTTTACCTCCATCATTTTAATAAACTCATCAAATAAAGCATCGGTATCTAAAGGACCAGCACATGCTTCAGGGTGAAATTGAACAGTTTTAATATTTTTATTTAAATATTCTACTCCTTCAATTGTCTTATCATTAACATTTACAAACCATGGTTTTGCAACTTCAGGATCAATTGAATCTTCTTTAATTACATAGTTATGGTTTTGTGTTGAAATATAAACTCGATCAGTATCTAAATTTTTTACTGGATGATTAGCACCATGATGTCCATATTTCATTTTTTCTGTTTTAAAACCATGTGCTAAAGCCATTAACTGATGTCCTAAACAAATCGCAAAAATAGGTGTATCACTTTTAGCTAAAATTTTAATTTGTTCAATAATTTCAGTATTTTCTTCTGGATCACCAGGACCATTAGAAAGCATAATTCCATCATAATTTCCTTCTAAGATCACACTTGCAGGTGTACTAGCAGGAAATACAGTTACTTCTAAACCACGTTTAGCTAAACTTTTAGCAATATTTGCTTTAGCTCCATAATCCATTAAAGCAACTTTTTTATCACCATTACCTACTTGATATGTTTCTTTACAAGTTGTCTTTTCTACTACACCAGTAACTTTAAAAGCATGGATTCTTTGCATAACTTCATCAAGATTATCATATTTAACTGTTGTAATCATTCCATTCATACAACCTTTATTTCTAATAATCTTTGTAAGGTTACGAGTGTCAATACCTTGAATTCCAGGAATATTATGTAATTTCAAATACTCTTCTAAATCCATATCTTTACGGAAATTACTTCCTAAACGTGATAATTCATTAACAACAAACCCTTCTACAAAAGGCTTTTTTGATTCTTGATCTTCTAAACATACTCCATAATTACCAATTAATGGATAAGTCATAACAACTGATTGTCCAGCATAAGAAGGATCAGTTAAAACTTCTAGATATCCTGTCATTGATGTATTAAATACGAACTCACTGACTACTTCTTTAATTGCACCAATACTTTCACCTTCAAATATACTGCCATCTTCTAAAATTAAGTAAGCTTTCATCTTTATCCTCCTTGAATCCTTAAAAAAAACATATCAATAAAAACTGATATGTTCACTAACCAAATATAAAAAATGAGACCATAAAGCTATCAATTTTTTTTAATACAAATCCTAACATACGCCTCATCCCTTTCTTTTCTTGTATAGTATAGTAGAAATCTATTAAATATTCAAGTTCTTTTTACACTTTTTTATTATCGTGATGTAAATTTACTACCTTTAAAATAATCGATAACATCTATAATTCATTATCATCAATAATTATCGCCAAAAAATAGACATTTAATCAAATAAAATAGATTTATTTAAACAAAAAAAGAGCTAGTCCATATTACTAGACTACCTCATCTTTTTCACTAACTATTCTTTCTATTGTTATAGTAGTTGGTTTTCCATTTATATATCCTTCTTTTAAAGTTAAATCTTCTATTAGTCTATCTGTCATTTCCTTAACCTCTTCTTTTTTTACCAACCCTACTATCTTCATTATCTTCTTTAATGAAATATCAGTTTGTTCTAACAGATTTATTAATATCTCATATTTTTCTTCAGCTCGACCTTCTAATAAACCCTCTTTTTTTCCTACTAATATTCCTTCCATTCTTCCAGCTGCTCTATTTTCTATTATTAATCCTTGCGCTAAGTTACACATATTTTCAACTCCTTTCTTTAGTTTATCACTCATTTTAAAACCATATTCTTTTTCTAAAATTCCCCTTATCTCTTGAACACTTCTTCCACTCATTCCAAACAGTAACATCACCACTCTTAATAATTCATCATTCTGTTCATATTTTTGGCTTATTTCATGTTTACTGCTTGTATAGATCGTTGCTATCTTGATCTTATCATAGGCTTCTTTTTCTTTTAACGGTATTCCTTATAAAAGTCAAGATAATTTGACCAATTTGTTGCAATTAAGTGTTCTCAGTTTTTTTAGGATTTAATTTATCTTTGATTCGATAAGATGGACCTGTGATATTAAATAAATATGAATAATGAAGAATCCTATCTAATATGGCTTTAGTTATCATTTCATCATTTCCTAATATCTGTGGCCATTTATCAAATGAAATATTGCTTGTAAAAATAGTAGATCGTTTAGTATATCTTAAATCAATCAATTGAAAAAATAATTTAGCTTCCAGTGGTGTTATTTCATTAAATCCAACTTCATCAATGACTAGCAGCTTATACTTATAAAAGAGTCTTAGTTTTCTTTCTAATGTCCCCTCATTATATGCCTGTCTTAGTATATTGATTAATTTATTAAATTTAATAAAATATACACTATTTCTTCTTATAGCTACTGTATATGCAATTGCTATTGCCAAATGTGTTTTTCCAGTACCAGGGTTACCTACAAATACGATATTTGTAGCATTTTCATAAAAATCTGATTCAATAATGGATCTTATTTTTTCTTCTTTTATACCTGGCTGAAAATTAAAATCATAATCATCAACTTTTCTTAGAAAAGGAAATGCTGCTACTTTTACATTATAAAGTCTGTTATTCTCCTCTTTAGCTATCACTTCCTTATTCAGTATCTTATGCATTACATGCAGTTCTTCTTCAGCTATTTCATTATTCATTACTAATGAATTTAAATATGAATATGCTGATTTCAGTTTTAAATAATTCAATTGTTCCAGTACATCATTAGTCATTGTCATAAATTATATTCTCCAGTTCTTTTAATATTATTTGATTGCTTTCTTTAACTGCCTGCTTATCTGTTTTCTTATAATAAAGTTCATGTTCTTCTTTTATATTAAATTTATTATTAGTAATAGGATGTTTTTCAATAATTTTTCCGTTATAATATATAAGAAGTTCTTTGTTTTGGACCACTAGTCCGACACGTTTTCCAATATATTCTTGTGGTAGGGAATATTTATTGTATTTATACTGGAATAGTGATTCATTTGTAACATAGACTTCATTTAATTTAAGGTGATACCTGCTTCTGATTTCTTTGCTGGGTAACGGAAGCAGATCACCTTTTTCTTTTTCTAAAAGAAAATTTCTAGGAAGCCTTGTTGCCTGTGAGGAACGTTCATTATCCTCGTTATTGATTATTTCCAGTTTGTCATGTATATCAGATAATCCGCTATAATAACCGTTATAATTTTTAAGCTGATCCACTATCTTATTTTGTGTCTCAGTTTTTCCTTTGGTTTGAGGTCTATATGGCATACATGGCATAGGTGTTATTCCATAATCTTTACAGAATTCTTCAAATTTACTGTTTAATAAAGCTTTATCATCAGCTGATTTACGAGGCTTTTCTACAAATGCTTTAAGATTGTCAATGACCAGTTCTTTAGGAACACCACCGATTTCTTCAAATGCCTGGGCTAAAAATATTAACAGGTTATCAGTTGTAGGTTTTAATATTACCTGCCTGTAATTATATCTTGACCATGATAAAGTCAGAGTAGGAATATATACTACTGTCTGCGTGCCATTTTTATCTGTAAGTTTAACTTTTTCTTTCATATCGAACTGAGCCTGTTGACCAGGATTGGTTTCAAAACGTTCGATAAAAGAATCGGTTCTGTTATTTTTAAATTTACTATTGAGCTCTTCGTTATCCTTAATGTATCTGAAAAATGTCGAACGTGTACAGGTGATACCATGTTCACGTTTCATAAAATAATAAATATGATCGATATAATCAAAATTTCTCTGTTCATCACACAAATATTTGTATATAAGATCTTTATAATCATCTAAATATCTTTTTCTGTTTCTTGTTTTTTTAGGTGCGATACCGTTTAGCCTTCTGCTTAGTGTTTTTCGGCTACAGTTTAATTCTCTTGCAAGTTTAGAAATATTCAATTTAATTTCTCCTTCCTTATAGGCTCTGCTTAACATTAAAGCCTGATCCAAATTATTTATTTTAATGACTGCTGTATTCAATATAATTCACTCCTTTACAGGAAAGAATTATATCAAAAAAGATTACCCTGATTAATGCAAAGTGTAACCACTTATCTGCAACAATTTGGGTAATCTTATTTTAACTTTTATATTCCTGATTCCACCTTTTCTTGTAGACTACATATCCTGATCGTTCCATCGTATTTTAATGGTGCTTGAGGCATTAACCAGATTGAATATGTCTTTTGCATCTTTTGATAATTATCACCATCAATTACTGTTTTAAACTGCTTAGATATCAGTCGGCTTGTATAAGCTATCCCTCTTGTTACTATCTTATAATCATTATAGATACTGTTTTGAGCTTCGATATTGATCTGCAGCTTACAAGCTTTCTGTTTATTTCTTTTAGGAACATCAAGTTCAAAATGGACATCAAATCTTAGTATTCCTTCTCCAGGAATGATTGATTCATTATTACTGGTTTTAACTACTCGATTACCTGGAAATACCGGTTCATGATTAATATTAGCTGGAATGATTTCCTGGATTTCCTCAATCGTAAAATCACGCAATTCATCAACGACATATTTTAAAATATGTGCTAATATCTGGGTATCACTAAGAAGAACTTTACAGGTTTCATCAAGCTTTACACTTTTAGAATCATTATTGATGATCGATTGATTAATAACTGTAGCTGTGTAATTATCCATAGACAGCACCACCAGTTACTAAAGATAAATAAGTTTGATTATTAAAAAACATCTTATTGGCATATTTCATATTAACACTCCATTACTATAATATTTAAATAATTTTTATTGTTTAATATGCCAAAGTTATTTTAAAGACAGTTATATTATAGCATATAAAATACTATATATTATCTCATTTTTATAAACGATAAATATACACAAAAAAAAGTGAAATCAGTTTATTGATTTCACCTTTTTACAATTACTTAATTGCTTTATGATATTCTTGTAATGATTTAACTTCATGGCTACCATGAATTTTCATTTCCATAATTCCTTCTAATGAAGCTTTAGCAGCTGCAATATTAGTTACATAAGGAATTTTCATCTTGATAGCTGATTTACGAATATAACTATCATCATGGGCACTTTGTTTTCCATTAGGTGTATTAATAATCATTGCTAATTCACCATTTGTTAAAGCATCTGATATATTTGGACGTCCTTCATAGATTTTCTTGATTTTTTCTGCTGGAATTCCATTTTCTTTAATTAAGTTATATGTATTACTTGTAGCAACAATTGTAAATCCAGCATCATAATATCCTTGAGCTAATTCAACTACTTGTGGTTTATCTAAATCACTAACACTGATTAATACTTTTCCTTCAGTAGGTAAAATAGTTTTGGCAGCTTCTTCAGCTTTGTATAATGCTGCACCATAAGAGCTTGCAATTCCTAATACTTCACCTGTTGAACGCATTTCTGGTCCTAAAACAGGGTCTACTTCTGGGAACATATTGAATGGGAATACAGCTTCCTTAACTCCAACATGTGGGATTTTCTTTTCTTTTAATTCAGGTACTGGTGATTTACGTCCTGTTAAATCTAAAGTAACAATATCAGTAGCTATTTTAACCATATTAATGTTACATACTTTTGATACTAAAGGTACTGTTCTTGAAGCTCTTGGATTTGCTTCTAAAACATATACTTTATCATCAGCAATTGCATATTGCATATTCATTAAACCACGAACATTCATTTCTTTTGCAATTTTTTTAGTATATTCTTTAATTGTTTCTAAATGACGCATTGGAATATGTTTAGATGGTAAAATACATGCTGAATCTCCAGAGTGAATACCAGCTAATTCGATATGTTCCATTACTGCTGGAACGAAAACATTTTCTCCATCACTAATAGCATCTGCTTCGCATTCCATTGCATTGTTTAAGAAACGGTCAATTAAGATTGGACGATCTGGAGTAACTCCGACAGCTGCAGCCATATATTCTTTTAAGCTATCATCATCGTATACTACTTCCATACCACGACCACCTAATACATAAGAAGGTCTAACCATTAATGGATAACCAATTTTAGCAGCGATTTCTAATGCTTCATGTACATCAACAGCCATTCCTGATTCTGGCATTGGAATTTCTAATTTTTCCATCATTTCATTGAATAAATCACGGTCTTCTGCCATATCAATAGTTTCTGGTGTTGTACCTAAAATATTAACACCATTCTTTTTAAGTTGTGCTGCTAAATTAAGTGGTGTTTGTCCACCAAATTGAGCGATAACTCCAACTGGTTTTTCTTTTTCATGAATACTTAAAACATCTTCTAATGTTAAAGGTTCAAAATATAATTTATCTGACGTATCATAATCTGTTGATACAGTTTCAGGGTTACAGTTTACAATAATAGTTTCAAACCCTAATTTTTTTAGCGCTAAAGAAGCATGAACACAGCAATAGTCAAATTCGATACCCTGACCAATACGGTTAGGTCCACCACCTAAAATCATAACTTTTTGTTTATCGTGATGAATATCGCTATGATCTTCAGCATTATAAGTTGAATAGTAATATGAACTATCTTTTGTACCACTTACATGGACTGGTTCCCAAGCTTGATTAATTCCATTAGCTTTACGTAATTCTCTAATTGTTGTTTCATCTTCATCTAAAATTTGGCTTAAATATCTATCAGAGAAACCATTTTGTTTAGCGTGTTTTAAAACATCTACTGGTAATTCTTTACCTTTGTATGTTTTAATCATTTCTTCTTCTTCAACTAATTCTTTCATTTGTTCAATGAAATAAGTTTTGATTTGTGTTAGTTCATGCAATTTTTCAACAGTAGCACCTTTACGTAATGCTTCATACATAATAAATTGTCTTTCACTAGTAGGATTAGCTAATAATTTAATTAACTCATCTTTTGATAATTCATTAAAGTTTTTAGCATAACCTAAACCATAACGTCCGATTTCTAAAGAACGAATTGCTTTTTGGAAAGCTTCTTTGTATGTTTTTCCAATACTCATTACTTCCCCAACAGCTTTCATTTGAGTACCAAGTTTATCTTCAGCACCTTTGAATTTTTCAAATGCCCAACGTGCAAATTTAATAACTACATAATCTCCATCAGGTACATATTTATCTAATGTTCCATATTTACCACATGGAATATCTTCCATTGTAAGACCCGCTGCCAACATTGCTGATACTAAAGCAATTGGGAATCCTGTTGCCTTACTTGCTAAAGCTGATGAACGAGAAGTTCTTGGGTTAATTTCAATAACTACGATACGATCACTTACTGGATCATGAGCAAATTGAACATTAGTTCCCCCAATTACACCAATTGATTCAACAATTTTAAATGCTTGTTCTTTTAAACGATCTTGAACTTCTTGAGGTACAGTTAACATTGGTGCACTACAGAATGAATCTCCAGTATGAACTCCCATTGGGTCAATGTTTTCAATGAAACATACTGTAATCATATTGTTATTAGCATCACGAACAACTTCAACTTCTAATTCTTCCCAACCTAAAATAGATTCTTCAATTAAACATTGATTTACTAAACTAGCTTGTAATCCTCTAGAAACAACAGTTTTTAATTCTTCAACATTATAAACTAAACCGCCTCCGGCTCCACCCATTGTATAAGCAGGTCTAACAACAACTGGGTAACCTAATTTATCAGCGATAGCTAATGCTTCATCGACAGTAGTTGCAATTTCACTACGAGCCATTTCAATTCCTAATTTATCCATTTCTTTTTTGAATTCTAAACGGTCTTCACCACGTTCAATTGCATCAACTTGAACCCCTAATACTTTAACGTTATACTTATCTAATACTCCGGCTTCATTTAATTCAGAACATAAATTTAAAGCAGATTGTCCTCCTAAGTTAGGAAGTAAAGCATCTGGACGTTCTTTTTCAATGATTTGTGTTAATCTTTCTACATTTAATGGTTCAATGTATGTAACATCAGCAGTTTCCGGATCTGTCATGATTGTTGCTGGATTTGAGTTTACCAAAACAATCTTATAACCTAAACTTCTTAATGCTTTACATGCTTGTGTCCCTGAATAGTCAAATTCACATGCTTGACCAATAACGATTGGTCCTGAACCAATTACTAATACAGTGTTAATGTCTTCTCTTTTTGGCATCTTTTATTCCTCCATCTATAAATTTTATCTTACCCACAAAAAAACATATCAATAAAATGATATGTTAATTTAAAAAACAGAAATATAAAAGAATTGAAAATGATTAAACATAGCTAAAATTACTTTTTTCATCATTATCACTCCTTTTACTTTTTATCTACTCCAGTATACATAACCTAGAACAACTATTCAATAATTTTAAAATAAGTTATCACGATAATAACTCCTCCTTATTTCAACATTTTTTTCATTAAATAATCATTAGTTTAAAACAAATTTAAATGTAAATAATATAACTAAGGTGATTCAATGAAAAAGCTAACACATACAAAAATAATCAACGAAATTTTAGAAAATGTCCGTGATGATATGGACGATGAAGAGATCATTCATCTAGTCTTAGAAAAAACAGTTTCCTTACCTGATAAAAGCAGTACAACTAAAGGGCAGAAACTAGCAGATATAATAGCCAAAATTGCTGGAAGCTGGACTTTTATAATTATTTTCATTATTTTATTGGCGGCCTGGATGATTTTTAATCTCATTTTTAAAAATAATATCGATCCCTATCCATTTATCTTATTAAATTTAATTTTATCTTGCGTTGCTGCTATTCAGGCCCCAATAATTATGATGTCACAAAACCGCCAAGAACAAAAAGATCGTTTACGAAATGAAAATGATTATAAAGTAAATCTAAAAACTGAAATTATCATTCAAGATTTACATAGTAAACTTGATGAAATTATCGAAGAATTAAAAAAGAACAATCAAGATTAACAATCATCAATTCGACAATATTTAATCAGTATGATAAAATTGTGTCATCGAGGTGATTTTAATGACAAAGAAAAAAAAGTTACCCATTTTAAGTCTCCATAAAATATGGTTTCTTTTTACTATCAGTGCCATTATTTTTTCATTATCACTTTATTATAAACAATATTTAGCCATTTACATAATTCACAGTATCGTCATTTTACTAATAATGTTAGTGGCGATACTGCCCTTTATTTTTAAAAAATATAAAAAGAAACAAAAATTACTTAAAATTATAACTATATTATTATCAATAGCATTAATAACCAGTGGTATTACAATCTATAATCATAACGACCGTCTAGCTAGTGAAGGACAATACATTGGTATTGATGTTTCTAAATGGAATGGCAACATTAATTTGCAATTAGCTAAACAAGAAATTGATTTTGTAATTATTAGATGTGGCTATACCTCTTTATCAGATGGTACAACTATCAAAGAAGATCCTTTATTTGAACAAAATATCAATCAATGTATTCAGTTATCAATACCATATGGTGTTTATTATTACTCACTAGCTCGTGATGAAACCCAAGCAAAAAAAGAAGCTGATTTTGTAACCTCTAAATTAAATGGTCGTATTCCTGAATTAGGTGTTTTTATCGACTTAGAGGATGAAGAATATCAAGGTAATCTTTCAAATCAACAATTAGCTAATGTTGCTGTTTCTTTTCTTGATAATATTCAAAATGAAAATAAAAAAGGAATTTATGCTAATCATCACTGGTGGTCAACTAAATTAACAGATTCAAGATTAGATAACTATATAAAATGGAAAGCTCGTTATAATGATAATAAAGTTTTAGAAGATGGTTTTAGCATCCTGCAATATAGTGAAACTGGCAATGTTAAAGGTATTAATACTAACGTTGATTTAAACTTAATTACTGATAAATACTGGTAAAAGCCACGAAATCGTGGCTTTTATTCTACATACATAATTGTTTGATATGGTTTTAAAGTCTTTTGGTCATATTCATGATAATTATTTAGTATAATTTGTTTATCAGTAGAATATGATTGTTCTTGATTAGAGAAGTTACATACATTTACTACTGTTTGACCTTTATAACTACGTTTATAAACAATTAACAAATCATTTTCATGTTCTACTGGAATGAAATCACCAAATGTTAATACATCACTATATTCGCTTTTTTGTCTTAAAGCAATCATTTTCTTATAAAAACTATAAACTGAATCAGGATCATTAAATTGATTTTTAACATTAATTGTTTTATATGTTTCATTTAACGCTAACCAAGGTTCAACATTAGAAAAACCAGCATATTTACTATCATCAAAAGGCATTGGTGTTCTAGCATTATCACGACTACGTTTATTAACTAATTCTAATGCTTCTTCTTCACTAAATCCTTCTTCAAGCATTCTAGCGTATTGACCATGTGTACTAATATCATCATATTCATCAATTGAATGACGAACACAATTAGCCATACCTAATTCTTCACCTTGATAAATATATGGTACTCCTCTTAAAAAGAAATACATAGAACCAATCATTGTTGCACTATGATAACCATGATCGGCTTTATTAACGATTAACTTATCTAACGAGCGAGGCTGGTCATGATTTTCTAGAAAAGTCCCAACCCAACCGATCTTATTAACTTCAGTTTGTGAAGTAAAAATTAAATCACGGAATTGTTTAACAGTCCAATCTTTTCTAATAAACCATTCTTCATTATCTCCGATATCAAAATTAGAATAGTTAAAATCAAACATTGAATCGAAGCAGCCATCTTTTCCAATATAAATACCTAATTTGTCATATGATACTCCATAAGCTTCTGATATTGTCATACAATCGTATTTTGCAAAAGTATTTTCTTTTAATTCTTTAAAGAACACTTCAATACCTGGCTGATTACGAGCAAATGGAATGCAAGATACTAAACCATCTTCACCATCAGGCTCACCATCTTGATAACGTTGATCTTTTTTAATAAAGTTAATAGCGTCAACTCTAAATCCGGCAATCCCTTTATCTAGCCACCAGTTAATCATTTTATATACTTCTTTACGTAACGTCGGATTTTCCCAATTTAAACATGGTTGTTTTTTTGAAAATGCATGGAAATAATATTCATCATCCCCTACTTTTTCCCAAACTGAACCACCAAAAATACTGCGCCAGTTACAAGGAGCATGTCCATCTACTCCTTTTTTAAAAATATAATAATCACGATATTTACTATCAGGATTTTTCAAAGCTTCTTGAAACCAGGCATGTTCATCAGAAGTATGATTGACTACTAAATCCATAATAATCTTGATACCTCGCTCTTTACCTTTTTCAATTAATTCATCTAAATCCGCCATAGTTCCAAACATTGGATTAATATCGTAATAATCACTAATGTCATAACCGTTATCATCCATTGGTGAAGCATAAATCGGACAAAGCCACAAACTAGTTACTCCTAAATCACTAAAATAATCTAATTTTTCAATAATCCCTCTTAAATCACCAATTCCATCATCATTACTATCTTTAAAACTTTTTGGGTAAATTTGATAAACAACTTCTTTTTGCCACCATTTTTCTTCCATTTTTATTTTCCTACCTTTTTTAAATCTCTAAATGAAATAATTTCAATTTGATTATCAGTTAACCATTTTTTTAATTTAGCACTAGTAACTAAAGCATAATCATATAATCGTGGTTTTAACATTGATGATGTTATTGCAACATCATAGTCAATAAAACCAGGATGAGTAACTAAAAGATTAATTCCTTCATTAATTTGATAATGTCCATCGATAAACACTTTTTCAAAATCACAATCATGATCATTATAATAATCATATTGGGCCATAGATTGTTTAAAAATATTATTATCAAAACATGTTTGATCAAATAAACATACCGGTACTTGATACTCACGATAAATTCTTAATACCGCATTTATTAAAGGTTCAATTTCTAAAACATGAACATCAATATATTCTGGAATTTCACCGACTAATTCAATATATCGCTCTATTTGATACTTTGCCTCAATATAAGTCTCTTCTTCGCTAAATAATTGTTCATTATTAGCCAGTTGTTTTCTTCTAATTGAACTTTTAATAAAATAGCCATCTTGATCAACTAAATTAGGAATTTTATCTTTTGGCGCTAAAGCTTTTCCGTTAGTTACATTAACATGTAACCCTAAACATAAACCTTTATGCTTTTTAGCTAAAACTACTGCCTCTTTAGCAAAAGGCATATTAACCATTAATGCCATACTATTTACTATCCCATTTTGATAAGCTGATAGCATTCCCATGGTTACCCCTTCACTATATCCCAAATCATCACCACGAATTAGCAATTGTTTCATTTTGATAACCTCCATGTTTATATTATAAAACATGCCAACAAAAAATGGAAAACTATTTATTTAAAAAAATAAAAAGGACATGCGTCCTTTAATCGATTTTTGTAATTGTATATCCAAGTTTTGTAAACTCATCAATAATACTTTGAATATGAGCATGTCCATTAGTTTCGGCAGTAACTCGAAGTTCCACTTCAGAAAAACGAGCATAGTTTTTAAATTGATTATGATCAACACCAATAACATTAGCATTCATTCGTGCTAATACTTTAGAAATAATTTCTAATTGTCCTGGTTTATCTTGTAATTGAACAGAGAATGTAAAGATTCTACCACGAGATAACAATCCTTTATTAATCATTGAAGAAATAGTCAACACATCAATATTTCCACCGCTAATTAATGAAACAACTTTCTTACCTTTAACATCCAATTTTTTCAACCCAGCTAGCGCTAAAATTCCAGACCCCTCAGCAACAAGCTTATGTTTTTCAACTAATACTAAGAACGCTTCCATTAATTCATAATCATTAACTAAAACAATATCATCAACATATTCTTTAATGTATTTAAATGTTTTAGAACCGATTTGTTGTACTGCTGTACCATCAGCAATTGTATCTACTTCTTTTAATAAAACAACCTGATCTTCTTGAATAGCTGCTGAAGCACTAGCAGCCCCTTCAGGTTCAACCCCAATAATTTTAATATCTGGTTTAATCATTTTAGCAGCAGCAGCGATTCCTGAAATCAATCCCCCACCACCAATTGGTACTAATATCATATCAGTATCTGGTAATTCATCTAAAATTTCTAAAGCAATTGTTCCTTGTCCTTCCATGACATCTTCATCATCAAATGGATGAACAAAAGTATAACCTTCGCTTTCTTGCAATTCTACTGCTTTTGCGTAAGCATCATCATATACTTCACCAGCTAAAACTACTTCAGCTCCATGAGCTTTAGTGGCTTCAACTTTAATTAATGGTGTATGGCTTGGCATAACGATAGTTGCTTTAACTCCAAGTTTATTAGCAGCATAGGCAACTCCCTGAGCATGATTACCTGCTGAAGATGCAATTAGACCACGTTTTTTAGCTTCATCATCAAGTTTTACAATTTTATTATACGCACCTCTAATTTTAAAAGCGCCAGTTCGCTGTAAATTTTCCGGTTTGATATAGACATCATTGCCACATTCTTCTGAAAAAGCATCACTATGAATCAAATGAGTTTCTAAAATTACTTCATCAACCCGTTTTTTTGCAGCTTTAAAATCTTCTAATTTTAACATTTGGCTATTCCCCCTTAATAAACGTATTATAGCATTTATCATTAAAAAGTAAAAGAGAGTATTTTTTAGCAAAAATTTCATTTTAGAAAATAATAAAAACGAAGAAAATAATAATTCTTCGTCTTTTAACAACCACATATAATATTATTTAGCTTTTATCTGATTATTACTTTCATCATAATAAAAACCATTAGCTTCTAATTTATTCATTATTTCTTCACTATTTCCATCATTAATTTCAATCACTGTTTCTAATGACATATCATCATCTCTTAGTTTCATATTTAACATACTTACTAACATATTAATATCATTTGGCAACATTAAATTTCACCTCTTTCTACTAACTTATTTAAACAATCATAAATTCCTTCATCATCATTAGATAAAGTAATATAATTAGCACGCTGTTTAACTTCATCAACAGCATTTCCCATAGCAACACCTAATCCTGAAAATTCTATTAAGCTAAGATCATTATAACCATCACCAAAACTAATAATTTCTTCTGGTCTAATATTTAACGAATCAGCCAATACTTTTAACGATGCCGCTTTATCAATATCTTTAGCCATAACTTCAATAAAATACGCTGCTGAACGATAAATACTTAATGAATCTTTAAACGGTGCTTTAAACTCATCTTCAATTTTAGCTGCATATTCTGGTTTACCTGTCAATAATACTTTATTTACCGGATAATCAACAACCGCTTTGAAATCATCTACCTGTTTTAATGGCATATTATTTATTTTAGATTCAATTTGTACATATTGATCAGCACTATCTTCAGTAATAATTTCCTGATCAGTATATGTCATAACTGCCAAATTATATTTTTTAGCTCGATCATAAACTAAATGAGCAGTTGTGGCATCGAATATTTTTTGAAAAATAACTTCTTTAGTTTGATAATTAACAACTTTAGCTCCATTAAATGATAACAAATAACCACCAAAGTCATTTAATTGCAACTCATTAGCTTCTGCATATAAACCTGCAGTAGGTCGCCCTGATGCTAAAACTATTACAATTCCTTTTTTAGCAAGCTCAATTAAGATTTTTTTTGTTTTGGGCAAGATTATTCTTCCCGTAGCATCACTACTTTTTAATGTACCATCTAAATCTAACGCAATCATTTTATACTTCATTTTCATACCTCACTATTTTGCCACTAGTTTATGCTAAAACACCCATTATTGTCAATTGATTTATAATTATTATCATTTTTTAAAAATTTTTCTACTCTTTAATAAGAAATTTTATTTATATTAATTATTTTTTATTGCTTTTAATAATAAAATAGTATATACTAACTTCAATAAACAAAGGCATTGACGAGGAGAGTAGTTTTCTATCAAAACTAAAGCGAGTCAGGGATTGGTGCAAGCCTGATAGTGGAGTAGATTACCAAGAACACCTAAGAGCCGTCTACCGAAAGCTTTTGCAAGTAGGCTAGAACGTTACCAATGACGTTACCATTGGCGGGTATCGAGTACTCTATGAAGTATTTTCCGTACCATGTAACTAGGAAAAATATAGGTTATAAGGTACTCGCTACTTAGCGAGTTTTTATATTTATAACATTAATTTTTAAGGGGGAAATTAATTATGTGTGGATTTTTAGTTGTCGGTAGTAGCGATATCGAACTACAAGTTTTTAATGATGCACTAGACCAGGCGGCGTATCGCGGCCCTGATCATCAGCATGTAAGTGTTAACGAAGGAATCACTTGGGGATTTAATCGTTTATCAATTATGGACTTATCATCTAAAGGTAATCAACCTTTTGTTTATAAAGATTGTGTATTAGTATGTAATGGGGAAATATACAATTATCCAATCTTGAAAAAGGAATTAGAAAATGAATATACTTTTAAATCTGGTAGTGATTGTGAAGTTTTAATTCCTTTATATGATAAATACGGTATTGAGATTTTATGTAAATTTCTTGATGCTGAGTTTGCGATGGTTTTATATGATGTTAAAGAAAAAAAGATCATGGCTGCTCGTGATCCAATGGGGATTCGCCCTATGTTTTATGGTTATAGTAAAACAAGTGGTGATATTTGCTTTGCTTCAGAAGCTAAAAGCTTAATTTCATTATGTGATGATATTATGCCTTTTCCACCAGGTCATTATTATTTAGATGGTAAATTTATTTGTTTTAATGATTTAAGTGATCCTAAAACAATTAACACTGATGATTTGGATACTATTGCGATTAATTTAAAAACCAAACTAGAAAAAGCCGTTAAAAAAAGATTTATGTCTGATGCCCCAATTGGGTATTTATTAAGTGGCGGTTTAGATTCATCACTAGTATGTGCTATTGCAGCTCGTTTAAACAGCAGACCAATTAGAACCTTCGCTATTGGAATGGAAACTGATCCAATTGATTTGAAATACGCAAGACAAGTAGCTGATTTTTTAGGTACTGAACATACTGAGGTTGTTATGAGCAAAGAAGATATTCTAACCAATTTAAAAGAAGTTATCTTCCATTTAGAAACTTATGATATTACTACAATTAGAGCAAGTATGGGAATGTATCTTTTATGCAAATATATTCATGAACATACTGATATTAAAGTAATAATGACTGGTGAAGTAAGCGATGAACTATTTGGTTATAAGTATACTGATTTTGCACCTAATGCTTTCGAATTCCAAAATGAAGCTAAAAAAAGAATCAAAGAATTGTATATGTACGATGTTTTAAGAGCTGATCGTTGCATTTCTGCTCATGCTTTAGAAGGACGAGTACCTTTTGCGGATATTGATTTTGTCGATTATGCTATGAGCATTGATCCAGCTAAAAAAATGAATACTTATAATAAAGGAAAATATCTACTGCGCAAGGCTTTTAAAGACCAGGGATATTTACCAGATGAAATTTTATTTAGAGAAAAAGCGGCATTTTCTGATGCGGTAGGTCATTCTATGGTTGATTATCTTAAAGAATATGCTGAAAGTATTTATAGCGATGACGATGTTATTGCTGCTAAAAAGAAATATCCTTTTGCAACACCATTTACAAAAGAATCTTTACTATATCGTGACATTTTTGAATCTTTTTATCCTAATCAAGCTAAATGGGTAAAAGATTTCTGGATGCCAAATAAAAACTGGGAAAACTGTGATGTAAACGACCCAAGTGCTCGAGTTTTAAAAAATTATGGTGATAGTGGTAAATAAACTTAATAATAAAACTTCTCTAGTTAAGATTACTTAGAGAAGTTTTATTTTGGTTTTTATTTTTTGAAAAACATGACTTGATTTTTACCATTTTGCTTAACTTCATACAAAGCTTGATCAGCTTTTTGGAAAGCCTGATTAAAATCAATTGTATTATCCACAGCTGTTACTCCAACACTATATCCTAAACAAATTTTATTTCCCTTTAAGACCAATGTTTTTTTACTCATCTTTAAAAGCCGTTCTATTTTTTGAACAACTTTTTCTTTATCACAATTTAAAAATAAAATGACGAACTCATCCCCACCATAACGACAAACATAATCCTCACGTTCTAATAACAAAACAATTCTTGAGGCTGTTGCACAAATAACTTCATCACCAACATTGTGACCATAATTATCATTTATTGCTTTAAAATCATCAAGATCAACAATACAAAGATAACCATCTTTATTCTGATTAATTTGAAAATACTTTTTGTAATAATATTCAAACATTAACCTGGTCGGAAACAATGTCAAACTATCACTATATTTCAACAAGTTTTTACTAACCTGCATATAATTAACACCTTTTTTATCTTTAGTAGTAATTGGAATTAAATAATTCTTATCATGACCAATAAATTCAAACTGACTGCGAAATCTTGTTTCATAATTAATCGTTTGTCCATGAATTACAGCATTAAAAATATCATCATAACTTTGCCCTAAAACATGACTACCAATTAATTCTTTAAATGTCTTAGCTTCTTGATTATAATAATCACAGTTTTGAGCTCGTTTATTTTTATAAATGATTTCACCTTGGGCATTACTAATTACTATTTTATTAGGAATACTATTTAAATAAAATTCTAATCGTTCGCGTTCATAATCCAGACTTTTCATTTCAGTAATATCCATAATAGTTACATACCAGCAATTATTATCACGATCATATTTAGCAGTATCATGAACCCAAAAAATTTCGCCATTTTTCTTTCTTAATCTAAATTCAAAATCCAAATCTTCTTTTTTAGAAATCTTTTCATCAATAGCAATTAATATTGCCGATACATCATCAACTACTAAATCAGCAAAACGATTATCAAAATTATCTTTAATCTCTTTAGCAGTATAACCAATCATTTTATAAAAGTAATCATTAGCATAGATTATTGTTGAATAGGGATCATTTTTACAATAAAGCACCCCTGAATGAATATGATCTAATACCTCTTTATAATAAACATTGAAATCCATACCGATACTTTTCTCCTTATTACCATAATATTGCAATTATATAAGATATATTCTTTTATATCAATCAATGTGATAATTAATATTATTATTGTTAACTTAAAAGTTGTTATTATACAAAAAAGATGTATAAAATCATTTATACATCCAAGACTCTTTCTAATTGTTCTAAAAAATACTTTCGAACTTCACTATTTCTTTTTTTAGGCCCTTTCAAATGAACATTAGACCTTCTTTCTTTACTTGATAAATAACGTGACAATAACAATTCATCAATATTATCATTATCGATTATTTTTCCGGAAACATGCAAAACCTTAGCCTTTCTAGTCAATGCTAATGAAGCCAATCCATAATCTTGAGTAATAACAATATCATCTTCTTTAATATCATTAAATAACGCTAAATCAACATTATCTTTACCAGTTTCACAAAAAACAGTAACAAAATAATCATCCAAAATATTATGACTATAATCAACATACACAATCATCTTTTGAGCTTTTTTGATTGCCACATCTTTTATTAAATCAAGATCTGGACAAGCATCACCATCAACTAAAATCGCCATGACATACACCAGATCAATAACATCATTGCTAAAAAGCCACCAATTAAACCACCTAAATGACCCGCTTTAGATACCTGACGATTCATAAGTGTAAAAGCTATATTTATAACAATTATATATAAGTACTGTTGTAACATATATTCAAAATATCCACCAACAAATAAACCTAAAGCAATCATCGCTCCTAAATAGCCATAAAAAATACCACTAGCTCCCAAAGTAACAGTGTTGTAGCTAGATACAGAATGCTTTCCTTGATAATAACAAGCCAAACTAGTAGCTATACAAGTTACTAAAATTAAATATAAATATTGACCTGTTCCTAAAATATATTCAAAAAAATGACCTAAATTATATATACAGTACACATTCATAAAAATATGCAAAATATCAATATGAACAAAATTGGCAGTTATAAACCGCCAATATTCCTTTTTTATTTCAATCCTTGGCATGTAAAATGCCCCATATTTAATTGCTAATGAAACTTTATCATCACTTTTATCAACAAAATTAATAATGATAAATATTATAATCGATATTATAATTATCGCATTTGTTATCAACTTTAATCACCTGACTTTTTTGATTTTAAAACTGTTACCTTTCTAGTTCTTTGTAACGTATTTCCTTTATCATTAGTAACCGAATAGATTACTTCATATTCTCCTTCTTCTTTGGTATCAACATTATTTTTTAGGATTTTTATTTTACTTGTAATATCATTGCCATTTCCATCTGTTGCAGTTACACCGTTTAATGGATCAAACAATGTATCTTTTAAAATCTCGACATCATCAATACCAGATAACGTTGGATTATTACCATTTTGACCAACAACTATTTTAACTCTTAATTGGGCTGATTCATTTCCAGCATTATCCTCGACAAAGATTTTTTCAACATAAGAACCTTTTTCACTAAAAATTTTATAAGTAGCGATTTCGCCATTTTTATCTTTAAAATATGCTGTATATTCAGAATTATCTTCGACTGTTTCAATTAAGTCAATTGCATAAACTTCAGTATTCAAAGCAACATTGAATGTTACTGCTTTTAAAGTAAATACCGGTTTAGTTGTATCAACAATTTCGATTTCAAAAGGATATTCAACACCCAAATATGTTGCAGCTACTTGATATCTTCCTATTTCATTTTTCAAATCTGAAAAATCCAATTCTACCTGTTTTAATATTTCTTCGTTAGCATTAACATAATCCTGTGGCAAATTAGAAATCTCACTTCCATATTCATAGACAAAAACATCACGTTTTATTGTCAAAGGAGAAACATCAAAAGCACAGGCAATCAGCATTGTATCAACGATGATAAAAAAAACTAAAATTGCGGCAACAATTCTATTTTTCACGTCATCATCATCTCCTTTTCCAATAAATTTGTTCACGGAATATATTAGTCTTTTTCAATACAAAAATCAATGATAATAATCAATAATTAAGAGTTTTTATATCTTATAATTTTTAATCATTATGCTCGATACATATCATACTTAATCTATATGAACTTTAGATTAAACCCTCTATATTTATTATACCATCTCACCAATATTAAATCGAATATTACGATTATTTATCTAAAAAAATATCCACATATACTCACTTTATAAACTATAGTATTTCCAAACATTTATGATTAAAAAATAATTTTTGGTTTTAAAAAAAATCCACCAGATCAATCTAGTGGATTTAATAAAATACAATTATTATATATTTATAAACGAGATAATACTTTTTCTTTTCCTAATAAACAAATTGAACTAGCTAAATCAGGACCATGCATAATTCCAGTAGTTGCAATTCTTAGTGGCATATATAACATTTTTCCACGCACTTTAGCTTCTTTTTGAGTTGCTTTGATACAAGCTTGAACATTTTCTTTAGTAAAATCTTCAACAGCTTCTAAATGTTTTTTAAATACTGCCAATGTATTAGGAATACTTTCATCTTTCATAAATTCTTTAGCTTCATCATCTAATACTAATTCATCATTAAAGAATAAATCAACTAATCCTACAATTTCTTTACCATATGACAATTGATCATGATAAGTAGCAATTAAATCATTGATCCATTGTTCACTTTTTGTTGATAGATCATATGCTTCTTCTAAATAAGGACGACATAAAGCTACTACATCTTCTAATGATCTTTCTTTAATATAACGGTTATTAACCCATGTTAATTTATTTTTATCAAACATTGAAGGTGATTTTGAAAGACGTTTTTCACTAAATTCTTTAATTAATTCTTCTTTAGTAAAAATTTCTTGTTCTCCTTCTGGTGACCATCCTAATAATGCCATGAAATTAAACATTGCATCTGGTAAATAACCTTCATCTTTATATTGAGAAACAAATTGCATGATACTTTCATCACGTTTTGATAATTTTTTTCTTTGTTCATTAACAATTAATGTCATATGTCCATAGATTGGTGGTTGCCAACCAAACATTTCATAAAGCATTAATTGTTTTGGAGTATTACTTAGATGTTCTTCACCTCTAAAAACATGTGTAATATCCATAGTATGATCATCAATAACTACTGCAAAATTGTATGTAGGAATACCATTTGCTTTAACAATTACCCAATCGCCAATATCATTTGATTCAAATGATACATGGCCACGAATCATATCTTCAAATTCATAAGTTTTATTTTCTGGTACTCTAAGTCTGATTGTATAAGGAATTCCAGCTGCTTCTTTTTCAGCCACTTCTTCAGCTGTTAAGTTACGACATTTTCCATTGTACATTGGCGCTTTTCCAGCAGCAACTTGACGTTCATGTTCAGCATCTAATTCTTCTGGTGTACAGAAACATTTATAAGCTAAACCACGCTGTAATAATTCGTTAGCATATTTACGATAAATATCCAAACGTTCCATTTGACGATATGGAGCATATTTTGGATTAGGATTTAAAGGTGATTCATCAGGAACAATTCCTAACCAAGCTAAATTATCTAACTGACTAGCTTCACCACCTTCAATATTTCTTTCAATATCAGTGTCTTCTAATCTAAAAATAAAATCTCCATCATAGTGTTTTGCAAATAAATAATTAAATAATGCAGTTCTTGCACCACCGATATGCAAATGTCCAGTTGGACTAGGAGCATATCTTACTCTTACTTTTTCCATCTTATATTCCTTTCTTTTTTAACATTACTACACATTGGCTGACAGCTCCTTCACTTTTACCGACAAAGCCTAATTTTTCACCACGAGTAGCTTTAATATTGATTCTATCTGGATCACATTTTAAAATCCGGCTAATGTTTGCTTTCATTGTTGGAATGTGAGGTGCCATCTTTGGTTTTTCAATCAAAATAAGGGCATCAAGATTACTGATTTCATAACCTCGCTCATCCATCATTTCATAGGTTTTTTCCATTAAAACAAGTGAACTAATTCCTTTATAACGTTCATCAGTGTCACTAAAATGTTTACCAATATCGCCTAAGCCTAAAGCACCGATAATACTTTCAATTACGGCATGACTTAAAACATCGGCATCACTATGACCTAATAAGCCTAATTCTGATTCAATTTCAACGCCACCAATTATTAACTTTCGACCTGGTACTAATTGATGAATATCTGTTGATTGTCCAATTCGATACATATTCTCACTCCTTCACGCCATATTCTAACACAAAAAAGCCCCATATTCTAGGGGCTTTAATCTTCTATTGTTCTTTTGTTCTTTTTACGTTTATAATCTTCTTTACAAAATGATATTGTAGCAACGGCAGTAGCACCTGCCAAATCAAGCATTAAATCTTTCATCGTATCCGCTAGTGCTTCATGACCAACTAAAGGCTCATCGGTTGTTTTATATAACGTTCCACGTGTAGTTTTCATATATTGTTGATTGTTCGTTTTAAAAACATCATCTACTAAATATTCACCAATCTCCCATAAAGCACCTAATGATAGTGAAAATAAAACAACACTAATACAGATCCAAATATTTCCCATCGAAATATTCACATTATCTTTTTTTACAAAAAACTCTAATAAAACTATCCCAACATATGATAAAACAACGCCTGAAAATGCATGTAAAATCGAATCCCAGACCGGAATCTTGCCATAGAAATCAAAAACATCACCAAGAACAAAGCCACAAAAAGCAAATACCATTAATGTCGTTTCTAATAATAATGGTATTTTTAACCCAATTCTTTCTTTTAACTGTTCAGGTAAAATTATTATTACCATCATTAACAATAATTGCCCAATAGTAAAAATTAACCGTCCTTTACGATCTGGATTTTTTCCAATAAACAAAAAGACAATCGCTGTTAATAACATTGCTGCTGTAAACAACGTAATTATTTTCTTTATTACTTTCAAACTTTTATCCGTATTTAACTTAAGCATAATATTGCCTCCAATATGCTATGTATTATACCAAAATCTATCAATAAGAATCAACCGATTATAATGATAAGCTTAAATATAGTCATAATTTAAACATAAACAGCTTAACGTATCTTCAAACAAACGTTCTAATCTTGCTTTTCGATAATATAAAGGTCCGTCAGTTTCTATTGATATTTGATAATCTACTAAACAAGTTTTGGAAAAATCAATTTCGCCTATAAAAACAACCTTACTTGGGCAGTCAAATTGAAAATATTTAATATCATTGTAATAGACTGTTCGGCTATTTAAAAAACTTTCAAAAGTCTCATGCAAACTTACGAAAATAACTAAATCATCATCTTTTAAATCATATTCTTTAAAAACAGTCTCTTCTTTCCCTAAATATATTGGAATTTCCATATCTATGCCTAAATGAATAAAGCCTTTTAAATACAAAATCAAACCAAAACAATTGCCATCACCTAAAATCAAGATTCGATTAGCCTCACTTATTAAATACGCTAGATTAATCACAGTAGAATCAAATTGTTTTTGAGAGGCATCTTTTTTTTGTTCTAAAGCTGTAAGTCCTTTGATACTCTCTAAAACAACGACTTCTTTAAACAAAGAAAATGTATTTACTCCTAGATTGTCTAAATACCTAATTAATGATGTTTTAGATACCCCTATTTCACGAACAAATCGATCAATAGTATATTTTTCAATATTTTTACCTAATCTCAACACACTTTTACAAATTTGATAATCAACACTACCGTATTTACTTGCTGATTGAATCATTAATATTTTACCTAAAATCATTTATCGCATTCCTTTTTATAATATAGATAATAGTATCTTGTTTTAATAACATCTAAATAAAATAATACAATATAATATGTTTCATAATACTCATTTTTCATGTTCAGCCGTAAAATATAATCAGCTGTTATTATTGAATTATTCTGAGTAATTAATAGTTTTTTATTTATCGAATTAGTAATATTTATTCTAGTAGACTCACCTAATACATTAACTATCCGTCCGGTTAAAGAAAAAAAACAAATAAAATCATCAGTATTGGGAAAGATCGCTTTATCTTCATTTAATGAACTTCTAACTACTAATTTTCCTAACAAACGCATATCTATTTGAAAATCATGCGTTAAACTAACCATTGACTCTGATCCATACAATATAACTCGATTGCATTTTTTTATTTGATAACAAATATCATCGATTATTTTTATATCCAAAAATTCTTCTACTGATTTATAATTAGTTAAATTAATTAGTATATTTGAAGTTTTTATAATATTTTGCCAATTACAACGTGTAGTTAATTGTTCTAAACGAATTTGACACCATAGTGTAATATTTTTTTTTAAAGCATTATAATTGTTACAATTTAAATTTTGGTAAAATTTTTTAAACTGACTTGTACTTATATTTATCTTATCTAAAAATTCAGTTAATGTCATTTTTTCTATTTCATCACAATATTCAAATAGTTTATAAGCTATATAGCGATCATTACTAGAAATATTAAAATTATTTGCAATATCTAAAACATTATCCAAAATCGTCATTGTATATATCATATTTATTCACCTCAATTAATTGATATTATAATTACTTTAAATAATATTATATCACACTTATTTTTTATAACCATAGTAAAAGGTGCTACAAGCCAGCACCTTTTTGCATCGATTTTTTGATATTATTTTATTCAAATCTTTTTCTTGTTGATAAATAACCACCTAATATAGCTAATCCTGCTAAGCATACAAATATTTCAGAATTACTTGAATCACCAGTTTTTACAGCTGTTGCTTTTTGATCTACTGGTTGATTTTGATCAGCTGGTACATCGACTACTGGCGTTTCTGGAACAGTTGGAGTTTCTGGAACTTCAGTTACTTCTTTAGATTGTTTAAATAACCAGTTCATTGGACTACCTTCTTCATTATGATTCAACACTTTTACCCATGACCAGTGTAATATTTGTGGTGCAATCCCATCTTCAGCCATGTCACTATCGCTCCATACTGTTAAATGATTATTTTTTGCACCTAAATTATTTAATGCTTCATACATTGCTTTAGAACTTGTAACAGAACAAGTTGTATCATTTTCAGCATGAGTGAAATATATTGGTAAATTAATTAAAGATTGTGTATCAACTGCTTTTTCAACCATTTGTCCTTGTGATTCATCCCAAGTATAGACATTTCCTTGAAAAGCGTTTTCAAAATTAGCAACTATTTGTTCATATGAATCTTGATAATTGAAATGTACCCAAACAATTGGATCCATTGAACAACATGCTATAGCCCCAGCAAAAAGTTCAGGATATTGCATAGCAAATCTCATTGTTGCTCCACCACCACTAGATGCACCAGTTACATAAACACGATTAGCATCTACATAACCATCGTTTATTAATTGTTTAATCAAATCAGCTTGTAAAGCGTTATTTTGATCAATTAATTTCTTTTTAGATTCATCAAAGGCAGCTCCATAGCTATAATTTTCATTAGAAATTTGCACTTCTAATACTGCTGTTTCATAACCTGCTTCTACCCATGCAGTAAGTCCACGGTTAGCAACTAATGTATTTTCTATTTCACCAGCATATTCACCACCACCATGGTTCCAAACTACTAATGGTACATCTGTTTTATAGCTACCGTTACTATTTTTTGGTAAGTATAAAGCATATTCTCTTGTTAGACCGGCATATGTATATTCGCCTCTAATTACATTATCCAATGTTCTTGTTTTTAATTCAGTTACATTATCCTTATTGAAGCTTAATTCCGGATATTTTTCACAAGTAATTTGCCATGGATTTTTTGTAAAATCGGCATTATATTTCCCAGTATAATCGAATGATTTTACATTCATTACAATAGTATTATCTTCAATGGCAATACTAATACCATCATCAACATAGTCAGTTACCATTTCTCCTGTTGTTAAATCATAAGGAATAGAACTAACATTATTAGTAATATCAAAATCATCTGCTGTTAAATCAGCAATCAAACTAGCATCATTAACCTCAATTTCAAAAGAACTCACTTCTCTTTGACCATCGCCAACAAAAGTATTAGCTACAATTGATTGTACTTCTAAGCCAGTTGTTGCACTAACACTACCAAAACTTAATCCTAATGTCATTGATAAAGTAATGGCTGTCAAAAATAATTTTTTTAACTTTTTCATTTTTCTCCTCCTAACTCCTATCCACATTTTAAATGTAACCGGATACAATTAAAAGATAAAAAAAAGACACTTAGTTCCATATTATGGTACTAAATGTCTAAAAATATTATTTATTGTTCGTATTTTCTTTTATGAGCCGCAGTTATCAACCCTTGAAATAATGGTTGTGAACGATTAGGACGACTAGTAAATTCAGGATGGAATTGACAAGCAACAAAATATGGATGCTCTTCAATTTCAATAATTTCAACTAAATTACGTTCTGGATTCACTCCCGAAATAATCAAACCATTATCAATAAGCACTTGACGATATTCATTATTAAACTCATAACGATGACGGTGCCGTTCTTCAATAATTTCTTTACCATACAATTTATGTGCTTTAGTTCCTTTTGTTAATTCACAACGATAATTACCTAGTCTTTGTGTACCTCCCATATCCATTAATGATTGATCAGACATTAATGTAATAATTGGTGTTTTACAGATTTCATCAAACTCAATTGAGTTAGCATCTTTTAAACCACAGACATTACGCGCAAATTCAATAGTTGCCAGTTGCATTCCTAAGCAAATCCCAAAAAATGGCAGCTTATTTACCCTAGCATATTCTATCGCAATGATCATTCCTTCTATACCTCGGTTACCAAATCCACCTGGCACGATCATTCCATCAGCATTCTTTAATTTTTCAGCAACATTATCTCTAGTTATTTCTTCAGAATCAACAAACTCAATATTAATAACACTATTTTCATAATATCCTGCATGTCTTAAGGCTTCATTTACTGATAAATATGCATCTGGTAATTGAGTATATTTACCTACTAATGCAATTGTAATTTCATCATTCAGTCCTTTTACTCGCTCAATTAACTGTTGCCATTCACTCATATTAGCTTTAGGTACTTCAATTTGTAAATGTTTTAAAACTAAATCATCCATTTTTTGATCCAATAACATCATTGGTAACTCATATAATACATCAACATCATAATTAGAAATTACGTTTTGAGTTGGTACATTACAGAATAAAGAAATCTTATCTTTTAATTCTTTATCTATATGCTTTTCACTACGACAAACTATGAAATCCGGTTGAATTCCTAGTCCTCGTAATTCTTTAACACTGTGTTGAGTTGGTTTAGTTTTAACTTCATGACTAGCACCAATATATGGTAATAAAGTAGTATGAATATACAATGTATTTTCATATCCTAAATCTAAACGCACTTGTCTAATTGCTTCAATAAACGGCAAACTTTCAATATCTCCAGTTGTTCCACCGATTTCAGTAATTACAATGTCAGCATTAGAACTAGATGCTGCAGCATAAATTTTAGCTTTTATTTCATTAGTAATATGTGGTACAACTTGAACAGTTGCTCCTAAATAATCACCACGACGTTCTTTAGAAATTACATCACTATAAATTCTTCCAGTAGTAATAGATGAATTACGATTTAATTGTTCATCGATAAATCTTTCATAATGTCCTAAATCTAAATCTGTTTCAGCACCATCACTAGTAACATATACTTCTCCATGTTGGTATGGTGACATAGTTCCTGGGTCTACATTAATATAAGGATCCAATTTTTGCATAAATACTTTTAATCCACGTTGTTTTAAAATTCTTCCTAATGATGCTGCTGTTAGTCCTTTTCCTAAACCAGATACAACACCACCGGTTACAAATATATACTTTGTCATAACTTATTCTCCTTCTATTACAAAATAAAAATGCCTTCCTAAGGAAGACATGCAGGTGCCCTTTTATATTTTAGCAAATTTTTATTATCTAAGCAAGAATTTTTTATTATATACTAATAAAATAAAAAGGAAACTTGGGGAGAGTTTCCTTTACTGTATAGGTCATTACTTGGGGAAGAAGGGGGTGACCTATACATATATATTATTATCTTGTCTTGACGACATTTAATAATATACAAAAGAATTATGAACATAATATGAACTAATGTCAAAAATGTATAAAAAAAGGAACATTTTTCATGTTCCTAATTTGCATAGATGATTAATATGGGAGAGGGGTCATCTATGCAGTATTATTGTCATATTTTGACATGAGTATAATACACCAAATATTATGTATTATTTTTGAAAAAAAGTCAATCTGTTATAAACGTTTTTCGAAACAACTACTCCATTAACACGTTGATACTCTTTTTCAAGATAATTTTGATACGTTCCTGGTGATATTATTCCATTTAAATCAATAATATCTAAACCCCCTTTTCCAACAACACGCTCTGCTAATTTTACACAATTCGAACCTAAAACAAAGTAAGTTTTAAATTTCCCTTTTTTAAATTTATAAAAAAATGCATTTGTAACTAAAAACAATTTGCTTGCATAATCCTTACAATCATTTTTATTATAATAACTACGTGGAAACCATCGATAAGTATCAACCATTAATTTATTTATCTCATTTTTTACACTAACTAATTGTTTAGCTGTTAAACTCAAACCATATGCAAAGATTGTTTGTCGATAGTTTTGAATACAAAAATTCAAATAACGATCACGATCAGCAACAAATAAAACACCATCACCTATGGCTTCAAACATTCTTATTGAATCATGATCGTAATTTCCATAGGAGATAACTTTTTCATCGATGCAAACATCACAGTGTCCTACAGTTCCAAAACCATCAGCACTTACATGAATAAAAATTTCAATATTATATACTTCTTTAGGATCTAGAAAATGTTCTTTGGGTTCTATTTGTAGACGCTCATTTATATAATCCATCATTACCTTTGGAATTAAAGCCGATATCAACAAAGGAATAGGTATTCTAATCCTTCTTTTTAAACTATCCTTTTTTTGTTGAGGAATCGCAATAAATATACCATCAATAATATAATTGATTCCTAGCAGCAATCCATATGCACCAATAAAAATCATCATATTTCTAACATTAGCATATTGTCCAATTAAAAGAGCCAATCCATAAATAATTAATAATAAAGCACCACATAAAACTGGAAAACGATAACTCACACGGTCTTTTTTATAGTTCAAATAAGAGATTAAAGTGATTATTCCATTACATGTTATATAAAAAGCAAAGATAATCAAAACAAGCCTAATTGGAATAGCAGTATATCCAATGATAAAAATACCAGCAATAATATTTAAAATGACACTTATTAACGACCCTTTAAAATGCTTACGATAATAATTACTAAGCTCATGAAGACCGTTAACAATCAATATCCAGCCCAAAAGATCAAAAACACGCATTAAAAAATTTTCCTGGTAAATTAAAGCTAATAGTGAAAGAACTATTAAAACTACGCCCAAGATACAATAAAAAATAGAGTTGTAGATATTGCGCCGCATATTATCACCTCTTCACTTATATAATACTATTATATTATTGATATAAAAAGAAATAACAAAGACTAATTCAAAAAAAAGAGATAGTGCGTACACTATCTCAAAAAATACTATTTTTTAATAATTATTTTTTTGCATATTTGTTTTCATAATCCCAAGATACTCTTAAGATTTCTTCCATATCTTTAACCATAGGCATTCTAGGGTTTGCAGGAGTACATTGATCTTCATAAGCATTCATTGCAATTCTATGAATAGCTTCGTCCCAATCTTTCTTATCAATTCCTTGAGATTTGAAGTTAGAAGCTAAATGAACTTTTGCCATTAATTCTTCTACAGCATTAGCAAACATTTCAACCCCTTCAGCAGGTGTCTTTGGTTTTAAACCAATTAATTGAGCTAATTCCATATATTTAACGTCTGCTTTATAGTTTTCAATTTTTGGCCAAATGTTTAACTTAGTAGGAATAGAACCATTATATCTAATTACATGTGGTAATAAGATACCATTAGTACGACCATGAGGCACATGGAATTCTCCACCAATCTTATGAGCTAATGAGTGGTTCATACCTAAGAACGCATTAGCAAATGCCATACCTGCAATTGTTGCAGCATTGTGCATTTTTTCTCTTGCAAGAGGTGTACCTTTATTTACAGATTCTTCTAAGTAATCAAATACTAATTTAACTGCTTGTTTAGCCCATCCATCAGTAAAGTCTGATGCTAAGATAGAAACATAAGCTTCCATTGCATGAGTTAATACGTCAATACCAGTATCTGCAGCGATTGAAGCAGGTAAACTCATAACGAATTCAGGGTCTACGATAGCTACAGTTGGTGTTAAAGCGTAGTCAGTTAATGGATATTTTTTATTTGCTCTCTTATCAGTAATAACGGCAAATGGAGTAACTTCTGAACCAGTTCCTGAAGTTGTTGGGATACAGATTAATTTAGCTTTTTTACCTAATTCAGGGAATTTGAAAGCACGTTTTCTGATATCCATGAATTTTTGTTTGATATCATCGAAGCATACTTCTGGATGTTCATACATTAACCACATAACTTTTGCAGCATCCATTGGAGATCCACCACCGATAGCAATAATTGTATCAGGTTCGAATTTTCTCATTAATTCAACTCCAGCTTCAACTGTGTCAAGACTTGGATCTGGTTCAACATCGAAGAATAATTCGATATCAACTTTATTTCTTCTTCTTCTGATTACATCTTCAATTTTTTCTACATAACCAAGATTATACATACCTCTGTCTGTAATAATCATGGCTTTTTCCATTTCTTTCATGTCTCTTAAATATTTAATCGAATTTTTTTCGAAATAAATTTTTGGAGGAAGTTTAACCCATTGCATATTGTTATTACGTCTCCCTATTCTCTTAATATTGATTAAGTTAACAGCACTTACGTTGTTAGATACAGAGTTATGTCCATAAGAACCGCAACCTAATGTTAATGATGGAATGAATGCATTATAAACTGAACCGATTCCACCGAATGTAGATGGTGCATTTTCAATGATACGGATAGCTTTACATGCATGTCCAAAACGTTTAGAAATTTCATGATCTTCTGTATGAATTGCAGCAGAGTGTCCTAAACCGTTGAATTCAACCATTGCTGCTGATTTAGCAATACCATCATCAGTATTTTCAGCTTTTAATACAGCTAATACAGGAGATAATTTTTCTCTTGTTAATGGTTCATTTGGTCCTACTTCGCTACATTCAGCTAAAAGGATTTGAGTGTCTGCAGGAACTTTGATTCCAGCTTGTTCAGCGATCCAAGTTGCTGGTTTACCTACAACTGCAGGTAAGACACCTTTGTTTTTATCTGGGAACATATAGTTTTCTAATTTTGCTTTTTCTTCAGCATTTACCCAGTATACTTTAAAACGACTAATTTCTTTTTTGAATTCTTCATAGATTTCTTTATCAACAATAGCAGCTTGTTCAGAAGCACAAATCATACCATTGTCGAATGATTTTGATAATACGATATCATTTACTGCTCTTGGTAAAATACAAGTTTTTTCTACATATGCAGGAACGTTACCAGCACCTACACCTAATGCAGGTTTACCACAAGAGTAAGCTGCAGCAACCATTGCATTACCACCAGTTGCTAAGATAGTAGCAACACCAGGATGTTTCATTAATGCTGTAGTTGCATACATTGATTTAGTTTCCAACCATTGGATACAATCTTCTGGAGCACCAGCTGCTACTGCTGCATCACGCATAATTACTGCTGCCATAATTGAACATGCAGTTGCACTTGGATGGAATGAGAAAATGATTGGATTTCTTGTTTTTAAACAGATTAATGATTTAAAAATTGTAGTTGATGTTGGGTTAGTTGTTGGAACGATACCACAAACAACACCTACAGGTTCAGCAATTTCAGTAATTCCTAAAAGTGGATCTTCGTTAATAATACCAACCGTTTTTAAATGACGTAAGTTGTTAGTTACGTATTCGCAAGCGAATAAGTTTTTAACGGCTTTATCTTCAAATACCCCACGTCCAGTTTCATTTACTGCGGCTTCTGCTAAAGTACCGTGAGCATCAAGACCTGCTACTGAACATTTAGCTACGATGTAGTCTACTTGTTCTTGAGTAAAGTCTTCAAATTTTGATAAAGCTACTTGAGCTTTTGAAACCAGTTGATCGACATAAGCATCGATTTCTTCATTTGTCATTTCTGCTGGTTTGTTGTTAACAGCTTTCTTTTCTGCCATTATTTCTTCCTCCGATTCATTGTGAAATATTTAATTTGTTTCCACCGTTAGTGTACCTTAATTTATCAAAAAACACAAGCAATATTGTGCATTTTTTCACAATAAAATCACCTTCACCCTATGGAAACGTTTACAATATTATACCACACAAAAAAACTAGGGTAAATACTTTTTACCCTAGATATCTTTATTAGTAATAATAGTTTTTACACCCGCTTCAAGCAGAAAATCTTTAATTTCTTCATCGTTGACAGTCCATGTATTAACATCTAAATGATGTTTCAAATAATCCTTAATTTCTTGTTCGTTTAAAAACACATATTTACTATGACAATGAAAATGATGCTTTAAAACAAGTTCCTTATTTTTTTGATAATCATCTTCAAATAAATACCCTAAATATAAATCAGGATCAATTGACCGTAGTTTCAATAAACTATCTAGATGAAAAGATGAAAACATCACTTGTTTTAACATTCCTTTTTCCTTAACTAAATCATATGTCATTTGTTCAATGTTAGGATATTGAATCTTATCAGTTTTAATTTCCAAATTCAAAATAACATCTTTACCATAACAATAATCCAGTAATTCAGCTAATAATGGTATTTTAGCCTCAACATTTTTAAAGCGATAATTAAAATTAAACTTACATAATTCTTGATAAGTATGATCCTTAACATACCCTCTACCATTAGATGTTCGATTAATTGTTTCATCATGGATTAGAACCAGTTGATTGTCTTTAGTTAATTGAACGTCTGTTTCTACACCATCAAAATTACCATTTATTGCCGCTTTAAAAGCCATCATTGTATTTTCAGGATATTTATCACTATATCCCCGGTGTCCTAATTTTATCATTTCATTTCTCCTGTAAAGCTAAATCAATCTAAATTCTTTTAAAGCTTTTACAATTCCATCATTTTCAATTCGATCAGTTTCAAAGTCGGCAACAGCCTTAGCTTCTGGGACCGCATTCCCCATTGCTACCCCCATAGCTACAGTTTCTAACATCTCAATATCATTACGACCATCACCAAAGGCAATTGTATCTGCCATATCACGTCCTAATCGCTCAACTAATTTTTCTATTCCGACTGCTTTAGAAACTCCTTTTAATGTTAAATCAAATGAATAATCACTTTGATGACGTTGGACATCAAAATAAGGGCTTAATTTTTCAACAAGAATCGGAATATCTTTTTTATCATTAACAACAATCATTCCAATATAAGTTTCAATTTTTTCGGGATCAAAATCATCAATAATAGTTTTATCTTTCATCCCCCAATTATTCGCAAATTCAAGATGTCTTGAATCATTACGGTCACGAACATAAATATAATCACTACTTTCAAAATAATAATTAAAATTATGCTGATTTGAAAGTTCCATCGTTGCTTTAATAGCTTCACTAGAAACAATAGCTTTATAAATTGGTTGGTTTTTATATTCAACATAACCACCATTACATGTTACATAACCGCTAAAAGGATAATCCATTACCCCATCAGTAATAAAACACTTACAACGTCCAGTCGCTAAAAAAACATCATGACCGTTTTCTTTAAGTTTATCCAAAGCAATTCTAGTATTATCAGTAATTGCATAAATATCCTGATTACATTCTATCAAAGTTCCATCAATATCAAAAAACAATAACTTACCCATCTTTTTACCTCCGCTACTTTATTGTAACATAATCAAAGTAAGTTTCTACTTAAGAAATGTAAATATTACTGATATAATTCTCTAATAGCACCACAGGCAATAATTGCTCCAGCATTTCCTGAAGGCTGGCTAGTAAAATCATCAACTCCAGCATGAATAACGATTGTACGACCAACAATATCTTCAGGTGTAAATTTATCAATATAGACTGCCATCCAAGCTAAACCATCATTTGAAAATAGCGGTGGTAAATCACCTGTATGATAAGGGTGAGGGCAACTATTTGTACTGTAATGTCCACCAGTATCAGCAAATGGTTCATCAGCACTACCCGAACAATTACCACCTTCATGAATATGCATAGCATGTATTCCTAGTCCACAACCAGTTACTGGCAAACCAAATGCTTCTACTACAATAATGGTACCTTGTCCAAATTCATAAGCTAGCATCGACCCATTTACTATCGCTCCTCTAATAATCGCATAAGCTTTAGGGGTTTGTTGACATAAAGCTCTAATAATATCAAATGTATCCATCTTATACCTCCCCTATATTCTTATGACGATATATAAAAAAAGAAAGGACGTCTGTCCTTTCTTAATTACATTTTTATAAATATCTTCTTGCACAAACATAGTTACGGTTTAAACTAGAAACCTTAACAACATCACCAGTATGTGGTGCATGTACCATTTGCCCACCACCAATATAAATACCTACATGGGTAATATTGCTTGTACTTGATCCAAAGAATACTAAATCACCTGGCTGTAAGTTAGCACGATCAACAGGAGTTCCCCCTCTTGATTGTCCTTGAGCTGTTCTTGCAATTGAGATACCGTGTTGACGATATACCCAAGAAGTAAATCCTGAACAGTCAAAGGCGTTAGGTCCACTTGCACCATATACATATGGTGTACCTAATTTAGTATATGCAGTTTCTACAATCTTAGATCCTGGAGTATAAACTTTAACACTTAAAGTTGCTGTAGATTGATTTCCAGAACTATCACTTACTGAATAAGTAACAGTTTTATTTCCAGTAGAACTTGTATCAATTCCACTAACAGCAACATTCGCTGTTACATCACCATCTTTATTGTCAATTGCTGATACTAAATATTGACGTGGATCAAAAGCAGAATCTTTGACAACTTCTACTGCAGTTGTAGATAAGTTGATTTGTGGCCCACCGATATCTTTTACAGTAAAGTTTAAAGTAGTAACCACTTTATTTTCCGCTTCATCTTGAGTAGTAACTTCAATAGTTTGCACTTCATTTTCTTTAGTTGTATCAACAGTTCCAGAAACTGTATTAGTTACAACTCCTAAATCATCTGTAGCTGTTAAATAGTTTTCCAATTTAAATTCGCTACCATAATCAATAACAACATCGTTTCCTTGAGATAAAGTAACAACAGGTGCTGTTAAATCTGAAACAGCAAATTCAAAAGTCTTTTCTCTAACATTACCAGCAGAATCAGTTACTTTTAAAGTAATATCTTGAATTCCAGCTTTACTAGCATCCAAGGCTTTATCTGATTCAATAAAAGGTGAAACATCACCGTCAACGTTATCAATAGCGCTGACATAACTTGTTATATCGCTACTTCCATTAATTGGAACTTGAACAACATAACCTTTTTTTGCTCCGGCAATTTTAAATTCTGGAGCTTCATCATCAACAACTTCAACACTAACTGTTTTTGTAGTTACATTTGAAAAACTGTCAGTAGCCGAAACTGTCATACTATAAGTACCTAATTGATCAACATCTACACTGTTAACATTCCCTTCAACCACTAAATCTTGGCGTGAATCTTGATTATCAGTGATATCAATTACGTCTAAATCCAATTTTTCACCATATGGAACTTCAATACGATTAGAAACAATTACTGGTGCTTCTTTATCGATTGCAGCATAACCCACTAACATAAATACTGATACCCCTAAAATTGGGATAAACATTGCGCGTCTTTTGATAATGTTTTCATTAATAAAATCAATTAATTGTTCTTTATTACGTTTTTCTTTCATTAATTCACTTCCTATCTTGAACGTCCTTTGCATAATAACATATTTTGATACAAAATGCAAATTTTATCGATATAATCAAAGAAATTTCAATTATTAAAGAACTTGTTTAATATATAAAACAATAATTTTCTTATTAAACCCCCTATTTTACTACGTTTTTTTACTCTTTATAAAAATTACAAAACCTTAAATTTTATTAAATTTATTTTTTCATATTTTGAAAAAAATGTTTTATATTTCCTATATCTTTAATAATTGCCATTTTGTAATCATTTATACTTCTAATAAAAAAGGGCACAAAAAAGGACTTAAACATATATTTTGTTTAAATCCTTTTTCAAAATTACACCATTTAACCCAAAAAAAAGCGAATATTAAATATCCGCTTTTTCTAACTGAACTAAATCGATTTCGATTGGTGTTAAATTTCCTAAAAAATCTATTAAAACTTTAGCTGATTCTTTTTCAGTATCAATTGATTCAACTTTTCCACTCTTACCAGCAAATGGACCAGAAATTACATTAACTTCATCACCTGGTTCATAATTTACTGATACTTCTGAAGTACTAATACCCATTTTCTTTAAAATTGGTTCTAATTCACTTTTTGGAAGTGGGAATGGTTTAGCTCCACCACCAGAAGACCCAATAAATCCAGTTACTCCTGAAGTATTTCTTACAACATACCATGCTTCATCTGTCATAATCATTTCAACTAAGACATAACCAGGAAACATGTTTTTAGTTTTATTAATTTTTTTACCATCTTTAATTTCAGTTTCAACATGTTCAGGAATAACAATTTGAAATAACACATCTTGTAATCCCATTGATTCAACACGCTTTTCTAGATTTTCTTTTACTTTATTTTCATGACCTGAGTATGTATTAACAACATACCAGCGTCTTCCTTCATCATTCATTCCTGTCATTTTAATTCATCCCCAATGCTTTTAATATAAAGGCAATGATTGCATCACCAGCAAAAAAGTATAACCCTAAAACAAAACAAAATGCTAATACAGTAGCTGAATTTTGGGCCAATTCTTTTTTCGATAACCAGCTAATTTTTTTAATTTCACTTCTAATTCCTTTTAGAGTAAACCAATCACGAAATTTCACAGCTAAACCTCCTATTTAGTTTCTTTATGCAATGTGTGTTTTCCACATTTTTTGCAAAATTTTCTTAATTCTAATCTTTCTACATTAACTCGTTTATTTTTTGTAATTGTATAATTACGTGATAAACACTCTGTACAAACTAAAATTACTTTTTCTTTCATACTATCAGCTCATTTCTATGCTATAATAATTTATCATAAATACCAATGATAGTCAAATACATTTGAATTTTGCTATCTTTTTTTGGATTCGATAGTTCGCATTATAAACACTGCGAATATCAATATTTAATATCCTGGCAATATCTTGATTTTTATAACCTGCCTGGTGATACTTTACTATCTTTTGTTCAAGTTCTGAACAAACTTGTAATAAATATTTATCAATTTCCTGCTGTTGCTCTTGTTCAATACAATATCGATTGGGATTCGGAGTTCGTTCATCAATCAAATTAGTAACATAACGAATTTTTTGAGTTGCATCATAATAATCATCTAATGAATATACTACTCTTTTTTCTCTAATTACTTTGCCACTATTTTTCAATACGATTGATTTTATCGCGTTTTCAATCAGCATGGAAATAAAACTTCTCATTTTCATCCCTTTATCTGGACGATAATTATTTAATGATTTAAACACTCTTACCATAATAAGCTGAATATAATCTTCATACTCATCTTTATAAATTGTACTTATATAATACTTAGGTAAAATGATTTCTATTTGTTTATAACAAAATTTCATTAAATATCGTTTTGCTTCCGGACAATCCTGCAAATATAAATAATACAATTCTTCAACATCGTAACCATCCATGGTTACCTCCCTTCTGCTTATAAAGGGTTACGAGAATTATATACCTGGTATAAAATTACAGCAGTTGCTACTGAGGCATTTAGCGATGTTACATGCCCCACCATTGGTAAAACTACATTAAAATCACAATTTTTTTTCACTAGTCGTGATATTCCAAAACCTTCAGAACCAATTACAATTACTAAAGGCATGTTATAATCAATAGCTCGATAATCCTGAGATTGATTTAAATCACAGCCTACTACCCAAAAAGAACGTTTCTTTAATTCTTCTAATGTTCTTGATAAATTCGTAACCTGAGCTACTTTAACATGATCAATAGCCCCAGTTGATACTTTAGCTACCGTACCATTTAATCCAACACTACGATTTTTACCAATAATTACACCATCAACGCCTATTGCATCACATGTTCTTAAAATAGCCCCTAAGTTATGAGGATCTTCTAGTCCATCTAACATTAATAGCAATGGTTGTTTGCCCTCTGGAATAGCATCTAATATCTCATCAAGAGAATAGTAGCGATATCCCTCTACTTCTGCCATAATTCCCTGGTGAGTAACATTGCCAACTTTCTTGATAAATTCCGACTTATCAACCTGGCGATATGGAACTTTCGTTTTTTTGCATAGTTCAATAATTTTATTGTCTTTAAAATTGTTTTGGACATACACAGTATATACACGTTTTTCTCCCTTTAAAGCTTCTAATATCGTGTTTTTACCATATATATATTGTTTCATATTTTCCACCTATTTTCGTCTCAAATTTATCTCAAATTTATATATTCTTTATATCGATTAAATATTTCATTCATTCTTTTAAAATCTTTTTGTAAATACAATGTACCAATTATTGCTTCAAAACCAGTCGAATGCAAATGCTCAATACTTTCATTTTTATTACCTTTATTATTACGACCCCGCTTATAAATTCCTACTTCATCTTCACTAAAAAAACCTTCTGATAACATATCATGCATAAACTTAGCATGGGAAGTTGCTGTTACATATTTAATAACTTCTTTTTGAATTTCATGAGTCTTGGCAAGGCCACTTTCTCTAACTAAATAATCTCTTACTAAAAGTTCAAAAACACTATCTCCTAAATAAGCTAATACGCTAGGATTAATTAAATCTGGTCGCATTAAATTATCCCCTTATCAATTAACTCATCACGAATTTTATCAGCTGTTTGGAAATCTTTTTTAGCTTTAGCATCATTCCAGCTTTGATATAATTCTAATTCATCGTCAGAAAGCTGTCTTGGCTCATAAACAAAACCAATTACATTAACCATCGCTAATAAAGTTTGATAAGCCTCACTAATTGCCTGATCATCTTTATCTTTTTGTCTAAATAATTGATTCAATACTTTTACTTGATTTAAAATCTTTGTTAAAGCTAAAGATGTATTTAAATCATCTTCTAAAGCACTTACCATATCATCAACAATTTGCTTATTAACTTCACCTTTAGCAACATGATTTACTTGTAAATATAATGAAACAGTTTTAATAACATTATCTACTTTTGCAACTTCTTTTTTTACACTAGCTACTACTTCATCAGTTAAATTCAACGGATTGCGATAATGACTTGATAACATTAGCCATTTATAAACATTACATCCTAATTTAGCAATCATATCTTTAGCCCAAATTACATTACCTAATGATTTTGACATTTTTTGATTATCAATATTGATCATTTGATTGTGCATCCAAGTATGAGCAATTGGATGATGATGGCACGCCATTGATTGAGCAATTTCATTTTCATGATGCGGGAATTTTAAATCTTGTCCACCACCATGAATATCAATCTTACCATCTTCAAAAATATCATTGATCATTACAACACATTCAGTATGCCACCCCGGTCTTCCTTTAGACCATGGACTATCAAATTGAATCCCTTCATCTGTTTTTTTCCATAATGCAAAATCAGTTGATTCTTCTTTTTTATCATTTTCATCAACACGATCACTAGCACCAGCCACTAAATCTTCAATTTTAATTCCTGATAATTGACCATATTCTTTAATTTTAGATACTCTAAAATAAACATCACCATCGACTTCATAAGCATACCCATCTTTTACTAACCCATCAATAAAATTAATAATAGCATCCATAGTATTAGTAACTCTTGGAGCGTAAGTTGGGAATAATAAATTCAAATCACGGCGAACATCTTCATATGCTTTGATATATTTGTCAGTCAATTCCTTTTCGGTAATCCCTTCTTCTTTAGCTGCTTTGATAATTTTATCATCAACATCAGTAAAATTTGATACAAAAGTTACTTTATAACCTAAGTATTCAAACGTTCTTCTTAAAACATCAAACACAATCATAGGTCGTGTATTGCCAATGTGTACGTAATTATACACTGTTGGTCCACATACATAAATGCTCACTTCACCTTCACGAAGCGGTTTAAAATCTTCTTTTTTATTTGTTAGTGTATTAAATAACTTCATCATTACCTCCATAAATAAAAAAGCATAATGCTACATTCTCGATAGCAGATGCTTTAATGTTAAATGTTTTAATAGATTTCGATAAGCATATATCAATCCCCATTTAATTTTCTACCATCAAGCAGTTTAAATTAATATCCAAATAAATTACTGCTCACTAACTATTTAATATCTTACCAAAATCAATCTAAAAATACAACTTATTTGCCGACTGCCATTGAAAAGCTTTCCAAATATACAGTCATTTCCTCTTCATTATCCGCAAATTCATCTTTTACAGTACGATAACCATAAATATAAGTTTTATCCTCTAAAAAATATACTATCTCTTTGCTCTTTACACCAGTTTCACTATATTCATATATATACTCATATACATCTAAGCCACTATCTAAAACCGGCTTTAATACCTCAACATCCGATGCTTTACTTTGTTCAAGCATTCCCGTATATAACTCATCTTTATCTTCAACTAAATTATCAGTATTATCATTTACCACAGTAAAATACAACATATTATTATCTTTTGTAAATTCTACTGTATTTACTCCATTTAAATCATTTAAATCAGAAACAACACTAATCTCATAATCTTTAGGATAATAAAAGCTCACACCATCTTCAGTAGTATATAATTCCCCCGTTTTAGTTAAATTAACTTCTTTATCACGGGCACCACAAGCTGAAGTTAAACACATTAAAGAAACCATGATAAGAAACAGGATTGATTTTTTCATCATCATCCCTCCTTGCTATCATCATTTTACACAACTAACTAAGTTATTACAACCAAATTTTAGTCGATCAATTTAAAATGCTTTAAGGCACTTACAATTCCATCATTTTCGACAGTGTCAGTAACATAGTCACTACAAGCAATGGTTTCTGGATGCCCATTAGCCATACACACCCCAATGCCAACTAGCTTTAACATATCAACATCATTATGACCATCGCCAAAAGCCATAGTTTCTTCTAATTTGATACCATAATACTTAAGAACCGCTTTAATTCCTTCTTGTTTTCCACCATTTTTGGCAATTAAATCATATGCACCATCATGCCATTTAGTATATTTACAATTTTCTAACTCAGCAGTTAATTTAATAACATCCTCTTCACCTACAAATGGGTTAACTTGATAAACATCATTTTCTAAAGCTCTTTTAGCATCTTTAACTGGCGGTATTGACGTATTAATAGATTTCTGTGCTTCAACGACATAATCATTAACTAAATTAACATATAAATCATTACTTTCTACAAAACTGCACGCTAAATTATGCTCACTAATATAAGATACTATTCTTGCTATATCTTCTTTATTGATTGGATTTTTATAAATAACTTCTTTTTGATTATAACAATAACCGCCATTTAAAGTTAAATAACCATCGAAAATAAATTTATCATTAATCCCTAACTCCTCAATCTCTAAAGCATGGCGTCCACTAGCAATAAATAATTTTATCCCTTTTTCTCTTAAGCATTTTAAAGCATTAACTACACCATCACTTATTTGCGGATGATTTTTAGAAATTAAAGTTTCATCGATATCAAAAAAAATTGCTTTTATCATATATAGTCTCCCTTATAAAATTACCAGAAAAAAATTTTTTAATCGTTTATATTGTAAACAAAAAAATGTTAACATTCAATCGTTAATACGTTAAAAAAGGGCAGCTACTAACTGCCCTTATGAGGTTTCGAGTTTATCCTAACAATGAATTAAAAACTTTTAAATATTGATCAGCACTAGCATCCCAGTCAAGTTTTGCACTCATCGCTCTTGTCATGATACCTTTCCATGCTTCTGGATCTTCATTATATACTTTTAAAGCATAATCAATTGTTCTCATCATTTCATGAGCATTGAAGTTTGCAAAGCTAAATCCAGTTCCAGTGTGTGCATATTCATCATATGGTTGAACACTGTCTTTTAAACCACCAGTTTCTCTAACGATTGGAATTGTTCCATATCGAAGTGACATCATTTGTGATAATCCACAAGGTTCAAATAATGAAGGCATTAAGAACATATCACATCCAGCATAAATACGACAAGATAATCCAAAGTCATATTTTAACTGTAATGATACTTTATCAGGATGATGATAAGCGATACCTTTTAAAGCATCTTCATATACGTGATCCCCAGCACCTAAAATTATAATTTGAACATCACGGCTGCACATTTCACTGAATTGATTTAAAATCAAATCCAACCCTTTTTGTTTAGTTAAACGAGTTACTACCCCAATTAATGGTACATCTTTATTTTCTGGTAATCCAACTTCTTTTTGAAGTGCTAATTTATTAGCCACTTTGTCTTTAAATACTGTATTGATATCGTAATTTTTAACAATTTCTGGATCAGTAGCAGGATTGATTACATCATAATCTACCCCATTTAAAATACCATATAAATCATATTTACGCATTTCAAGGATATTTTGTAATCCTTCACCATATTCAGGTGTTAAAATTTCTTTTGCATAAGTTGGAGAAACTGTTGTTACGATATCACTATAGAAAATAGCTGCTTTCATCATATTAAAGCATCCATCATTACGACAATTTCCATTATAATATAGATAATTATCTAACCCAAATAATTCACTTAATAAATTAGGGTCTGCTTTTCCTTGGAAAGCAATATTATGAATCGTAAAGACAATTTTAATATTTTCATAATGTTCATAATAACAATATCTTTCCTTATACAACATAGCAATCATCGCAGTTTGCCAATCATGTAAATGTAAGATATCTGGTTTTAAATCTAAATGAGAAATCAATTCTAAGACTGCAAAATCAAAATATGCAAATCTTTCATTGTCATCATCATATCCATATAATCCAGGTCTTTTAAAGTATTGTTCATTATCAATAAAGTAGAAACGAACACCATCTAATACATAGGTAAATACACCACAATATACTTTACGCCATCCAACCCAAATATCGAAATTAGTTACATATTCAATTTTGTCTGCTAATTTCATATCTTGGTATTTTGGTAAAACAACAATACTTTCAACACCTTTTTTTACCATTTCTTTTGGTAAAGAACCTAATACATCAGCTAATCCTCCAGATTTAATAAATGGAGTAGCTTCTGATGTAGCAAATAAAACTCGCATTAAACTACATCTCCTTCTTTAATATATAATGGTGTTTTAGAATCTCCTTTTAAGTCTAATTGACGTTTAACCTTAGAATGTTTATCCATAATTACATTTTCTAAGTGAGCCCCTGGGCTAACAACAGATCCTGAGAATAAAATACTATTTTTAACTACTGCACCTGTTCCAATTGTAACATCACGTCCAATAATACTATTTTCAACAGTACCATTGATCATTGCACCATTAGCCACAAATGAACTAACAACTTCTGATTCAGATAAGTATTTTGCAGGAGGTGTATCATTAGTATTTGTATAAATTGGCCAGTTGCTTTTAAATACTGCAGATGAAACATCAAGATCCAAGAATTCTAATGAATATTGATAATAATGTTCTAATGAATCCATGCAACGTGCATATCCTTTATATTCATAAGCATTAATTTGTTTTTCATCACATAAATATGCTAATACATCTCTTAAACTAAAGAATGAACTAATTTTTTGAGCTTGTTTCATTACTTTTAATAAAGTTTTTGTATTGAAAACATATGTTTCCATTGAAATACTACAATCTTTACGGCTACCTCTATTTTTTTCAATTGCTGTTACTGTTTTATTTTTTACAGTTAAACAATCACATCCAATGTATGCTTCATTAGCATCATGAACTTTTTTATAAACCATAGTAATCTCAGCACCAGATTTTTCATGACTTTCAATAGCATCATTGTAATTCATTGTAGTAATAATATGAGCAGGAGCAACAACTACATAATCAGCTTTATTGCTTTCTAAAAATGCAATATTTTCAATTAAGTTATTAATATCATGATTATAATTAGGGTTATTAGCGTATTTTTCGTTATATAACAAAGATACACCACCGGCTTTAGAGTTGAAATTCCAAGAATTACCATTACCTAAATGTTTTAATAATGATCTTGGTTTCTTTTGAATTAATACTCCAACTGCATCAATAGTTGAATTAGACATGTTTGATAAAACAAAGTCAATCAACGCATAACGTCCTAAAAAACTAACAGACGCTGCTGGTCTTCTTTCTGTAAGACCTACAAAATCTACATCTGAATGTAAATTTACTACACCAATTGCTTTAACCATCTCTATTTCCTCCCCTACTTACTATTATCACTAATCAAAGCTACATCTTTGGCTTCTTCATTAACTTTTGTATTAGCGCGAATTACAACACCTTCATCTACAATAGCTTTATAGACTTCAGCACCTTCTTCTACTAATACGCCTGGCATTAATACAGAATCAACGACTTTTGCACCTTCACCAATATTTACATTGTTGAATAATACAGATCCTTCAACAGTACCGTTAACCAAGCATCCTTGAGTAACCATTGAATTTTTGATACTTGCTTTGTCACCAATAATTTGAGGTTTTTCCAAAGTATCTTCAGTATAGATTTTCCAATCTCTTTTAATATTGTAAAGATCTAATTCTTTATCGTTTAATAAGTCCATATTAGCTTGCCATAAGCTTTCAACTGTTCCAACGTCTTTCCAGTATCCGCTAAATTCATATGCATATAATTTTTTGTTATCATTCAACATACTCGGAATGATATTCATACCAAAGTCATGTTTACTATTTTCATCTTTTGCATCATCAATTAAATATTTTCTTAATTCTTTATATGTGAAAATATAAATACCCATTGAAGCTAATGTAGATTTAGGTTTAGCAGGTTTTTCTTCGAATTCATAAATCGTACCATCTTCATTAGTATTCATAATTCCAAAACGACTAGCTTCTTTTAAAGATACATTTAATACTGCGATAGTAGCATCTGCTTTACGTTGTTTATGAGCAGTAAGCATCTTATCATAATCCATTTTATAAATATGGTCACCTGATAAGATTAAAACATATTCAGGATCATATTGATCTAAGAAACTAATATTTTGATAAATTGCATCCGCTGTTCCAGCATACCAAGTAGCCCCAACTTCACCACGTTCACGTGCTGGTAAAATTGCTGCCAATGATTGTTTACCATCAAGGCCCCATTTAGTTCCGGCACCAACATAAGTACCCAATAATACAGATTCGTATTGAGTTAACACACCTACAACATCAATTCCAGAATTTGCACAGTTACTTAAAGGAAAATCGATAATACGATATTTACCCCCAAAATGCACTGCTGGCTTAGCTACTTTAGCTGTTAGTGCTTCTAGACGAGTTCCACGTCCTCCAGCTAAAATCATTGCGACAATCTCTCTTCCCATTTTTTAAAATACCTCCTTGTCTAATGTAAGCGCTTTACCTATAATACTATTTTAGCATAAAATAAAACTAAATACGAGATTTATTATATAAAATATAAGTATTATATCTTGTCATTAATTATACTCTCTTTTATTTTTTTATTAAACTATAAATAAATGCATTCTTGTAAATTTTTTATTATGTTTTATTTAAAAAACACCAAATTATTCCACAAAACCATAAACAAAACGATTTAAACAATAATAAAGGTATTTTATTTTTTTTAATACATATATTATAACGGGGTGATAATTTGGCACGAGTTAAATATTCTAACGAAGAAGTCGAATTACTGGCACGATTGATTCAATCGGAAGCACTTGGAGAAGGCGAACAAGGAATGTTATTAGTTGGTAATGTAGTAATTAATCGTGTCGTTGCCAACTGTGATGTATTTAGAAATACACGTTCCATTACTGAAGTTATTTATCAAAAAAATGCTTTTTCTGGAGTAGATACTCCATTATTTAACGAACCTGTTAATAGTCTAGTTAGGAGTCTAGCCCTTCGCTGTATTAACGGTTATCGTAATGAACCAGCCACAAATGCACTCTGGTTCAAAAATCCTGGTGCCAATGTTGCTTGCCCGCCAGAATTTTATGGCAATCTTTCTGGTCGGTATAAACAACATTGTTTTTATAATCCAAGGCATGATTTAAGATGTGACTTATAAAATTTTTAACAAGGAGACTGCACATGAATTATTTTAATGATTTAAATCCTTTTTTAGTACGTCAAGAAAATGACGATTCATCTGCTGAAAATCCCAGCGATTCTTCAACTAATCCTCCACCTATAACTACTCCTCCTAATACAAGTAATACTCCTGGTACTGGTACTACAATGGTTCCTGCTCCAGTAATTGATCAAACTTATATCGAAAACATTTTAAGATTAAATATCGGTAAACTAGGTACTTTTTATTTTACTTACTCAAATAGCAACGAATGGCGCGATAAAGTTTATCGTGGAATTATTCAACAAGCAGGCCGTGATCACTTCATCATTCGCGATAGTAAAACCAATCATGAGTATTTATTACAATTAGTATATTTTAATTGGGCAGAGTTTGATGAACCAATAAATTACCAGCATCCATATCAATAAGGGATTTCCCCTTATTGATTAAATGCTGGCAATATATAACTATACTATTTTTTAGCTACCAAATATTTTCTAACCGCACTAATAAAATGCAGCGATCCAGTGACAACAATATTTTTGTGATTATTCCAATTATCTTTTAATACTTTTTTAAAATCCGGCGCATCAGATTTTAAACGTTCATCATCAAAACTAGCTTCTATAATTGAATAGCGACAAAGTAAGTCTTTCATAATTTTTGTATCTTTATCTTGCAAAGCACTAAAGATAATCAATACATCATCAATATTTTGATCGATCAAAGTTTTTATCAACGATTTAATACCATCTACATTATGAGCCCCATCTAAATAAACCTTATCAATTTTTTCAAAACGTCCTGGCCAGCTAGCCTTGTTTAAGGCTTGTTGTAACAAACTTGGCTTCAATTCAATTAAATCATTTGCAATCGTTATCGCTAATGAAGCATTAGCAACTTGATAACTGCCACAGTTTTTTAAAACATACTGCTGATTTAAACAAGTAAAAACATAAGGATATTGATAGTCACATTGAACAGCTACCTTTATTAATTCACTTCTTTTTAAATTACATACATCTTCAAAAATATTTAATAATCCCGGATTCTTTTCAGTTGTATAACATTTTTGATTATCTTTAATAATTCCGGCTTTATGAACAGCGATTTTTTCTAAAGTATCTCCTAGCATAAATTGATGATCATAACCAATATTAGTAATAGCACTACAACGACTTGTTATTACATTAGTTTTATCATTCAAACCACCAATACCAGTTTCAATAATTCGAAAATCCAAATCAGATTCATTAAAATACTTAAGCATGATTAATGTATCGATTTCAAACATTGATAATTGATCATTTTCAATTATCGGTACTAATTCATTGATTATCTTTAAAAGACGATCATCGTCGATCATTTTACCATTAATACAAATACGATCATTATGACAAATTAAATAAGGAGAAGTAAATGTCCCAACATTATAACCGTGAGCCATTAAAATCTCTTTTAGATAATTTGTTGTAGAACCCTTACCATTAGTTCCGGCAATATGAATCATGTTTTTTTGATTAACATTAAATCCATATTTCTTTATAGTTGCTTTAAATTGATCTAGCGTTCTTTTAGCCCGTTTAGATTCAATATAAACTAACGCTTCATCAATTTCTTTAAATGTTTTCAATTTGCCAATCGATTGGCTCAATGCCATTTTTAACTAAAAACTGATTTGCTTTACTAAACGGGCGCGATCCAAAAAAGCCACGACTAGCAGATAATGGCGATGGATGAGCACTTTCTAAAACAAGATGTCTAGAAGTATCAATATATTGCTTTTTAGCACGAGCATTATTACCCCATAAAATGAAAACAAGCGGTTTTTCTCGTTCGTTTAATGCTTTAACAATATTTAAGGTAAAAGTTTCCCAACCAATACCTGCATGACTATTAGCTCGACCTTGTTCAACAGTTAAAACATTATTTAATAACAACACCCCTTGCTTAGCCCATTTCGTTAAATCACCATGATTAGGAATAGTAGTATTTAAATCATTATGTAATTCTTTATAAATATTTACTAGACTAGGCGGAACTCTAACTCCAGGCGATACGCTAAACGCCAAGCCATTAGCCTGATGTAATTCATGATAAGGATCTTGACCTAAAATAACTACTTTTACATCATCATAGTCACATAAATTTAAAGCTCTAAAAATATTTTGCTTAGGTGGAAATATTGTTTTATGTTTATATTCGTTTTCAACGAAATCATGAAGTTTTTTATAATAATCTTTTTGAAATTCAGCTTGTGCAATATCTTTAAATCTCATTGAAAATAAACTTCTCTATTAATTCGGCTACAACGCCTTCATTATTATTAGCTTTTGTTGTATAATCACAAGCTGCTTTTACTTCATCAACAGCATTATTAGCTGCTACTGCTAATCCTGCTACTTTTAACATTGCCATATCATTATAATTATCTCCAACAGCAATTGTATCTTCAATTGCAATTGATAATTTGTCGGCAAGATCTATTAAACCTTGTCCTTTATCAACACCTAAAGCATTGAATTCCATATAACGATTAGATGAATAACTAACCGCACAACATCCATCAGTAATTGGTTTTAAACCATCTTCCAAACTCATTAAATATGGCACATCAGTATTTTGATACAATATTTTAGAAATTGGTGTATCTTTTAAGAAATCAACACTATTTTCCTCAGGATAGATTACTTCCAATCTTTGTTCCAATAATCTTTGACGTTCTGATTCACTTAAATTAAACACATATAAATGCTCAGGGGTATAAACATGGATACAAACATCAAAATTCAACCCTGCTTCAAAAATCTGTTTCATCTTTTCAAATTCTAAGCCTTTAAATTCAATAAGACGATTACCCTTATTTTCAGTTAAAGCTCCTCCATTAAACGAAATAACATACTCCTCTGGTAAATCATATAATTGTAATTCTTTTAACTCAGGCTGAATTTGCATAAAGCCTCTTCCTGTTGCTGGAACAAATTTAACCCCATATTCTTTACGTGCTCTTTGAATCGCTTCAACATTACGCTTACCAACATGATGCTGGTCATTTAATAAAGTTTCATCCAAATCACATGCTATTAATTTATAACCCATTATTCTTCCTCCAAAATAAATTTTTCAATTACTTCTTTTACTGCTCCTTGATTGTAATCAAGTTTAGTTACATAATTGGCAATACTCTTTATTTCATCATCACCACAAGCTACACAAACACCAAGTTTGGCCTGTTTTATCATCTCAACATCATTATAGTTATCACCAATGGCAATTGTTTTATCTAAATCAATATTTAAATAACTAGCTAACCATTTAAGCCCATATCCTTTATTTACTCCAGGTGCATTAAATTCCAAATAACGATTTGATGAATAACTAGCACAAGCTTTATTTTCAATATCATCTTTAAGATCAGCTGCTATTTTCTTTAAATAGTTCATATCTTTTTTTTGATATAAAATTTTAGCTATTCGATCATTTTTTAAATTATCGATATTATAATCTTCAACTACAACAAACGGTGCTTTTTGGTCCTTTTTTCTTTGCACTTCATCAGGATCAGCATTATAGATATAACACATATCAACCGTAAATACCAATACACAAACATCATAATCACGGGCTTTATCAAATAACATCTTAGCAACATCAAATGATAACCCCTTAAAGTTCAAGATTTTACTATTTTTATTTTCTACAATTAATGCCCCGTTAAAACAAATCGAATATTCGTCTTCTTGATCATATGTACCAATTTCTTTTAAAATTTCTGGTATCATATTAAAAGCACGTCCTGTTGCTGGAACAAATTTCAACCCATGTTTACGCGCCTTTTTTATCGCTTCAACATTAAATTCAGGAACATGATGATTAACTAATAAAGTTTCATCCAAATCAGATAACATTAATTCATACATATTCAAACCCCTCTGTTATTTATTTTAATAAATAATAACATAAATTACTACCTGCTTTTTCCTTTTTTGCAAAATAGAAAACAAAAATAAAAAAATGAGGTCTTAATCGACCTCTACCGACGATAAAAAAGTTCCATAAAAATCGGCACTCGTTTTCGCCATTCAAATTCATTGTGAACAGCATCTTCAAAAAAGCGTGCTTCAATCTTGTCACTTTTTTTAATTAACTCATTAAATATTCTTTCATTGCTTTCATAGTATATACGGCTGATGTTTTCATCACCATTACCTTCATTACCACCTAAATCCAAATAAAAACATTCTATTGGACTTAAATCGCTTTTATTAATCAAATCAATAAATTCGTCTACATAAAACCAATAAGCCGTCGAAAGTGAAGCTGTCTTTTTAAAAATATGGCTATATTTAATACCCGCATAGCTAGTAATTATACCACCCATTGAGCTTCCTACCATCGCACAATCATCAACTATTGTGGGAAAGTTTTTATCAACATATGGTTTTAACTGTTTTATGATAAAACGCATATATTTATCGCCTTCACCACCAACTTTAATACTATCATCACCATATTCCATTAACAATACTTCTTTTTTTATTGGCCATGGCCCATATTCATCTTCACGCTTATTTAATTTAAAATTGCATGGAATAGCAACCATAATAATATCTAAATTATTCTCTTTAACATAATCAAAAAAGCCCCAGCTAACACCCATATAAGACTCTTCATCAAAAAAGGCATTTTGGCCATCATTTATGTATAGAACTGGATATCTTTTATTACTAGTTTGATAATCATCTGGTACATAAATAGTGATTTTTCGCCACCGTCGCAATGAACGCATATAGATATTTTTTTCAATAAACATCTTTTACCCCCTAAAAAACTAAAACAAAAATAAGCACTTAGTGCTTATTCTACTCCAGGAATGATAGATACTTGTTCGCCATCACGAGAAAATATATAATTTTCACGAGCATAACGAGCAACATAATCTTCATCATTCAATAATTCTACTTCATTTTGTAATTCGGCCTTTTCTTTTTCAACAGCTTTTTTTTGTTTTTCTAAAACTGCTATTTCATCCTGACGCTGAAGAACGTTCATAGCGCTGCTAAATAAAACAATCATCAAAGCACATCCAATGATCATAAAGGAAAAACCTTTAATTAATTTGAAAACTTTTCTTTTATTAGCCATCTAATCACCTTCTTCATGCGTCTTATTATACCATTTATTTTTCTAAAAATGAATATAATTGGGGATAAAATATATTTTAACATTTTTACAATCGCTTCAATTACAAAAAACATATAATAGCTATAATAATTAAGATAAAGAACATATCCTACTAATAAACTAATAATAAAATATCCTCTTATCACACCATTATTAATCACTAACAAACCAAGATAATAGCAATACCCAAAAACAATACCAACAATAATCTGTATAAAATATCTAAATATACTTTTGTGGTATTTATAAAACACACGATTGATAAGACTATAAACAAAAGTAAAGAGAAAGCCAAATACCAGTGAATAGCTGATCCCTTGAAGCTGCTTTATTAAATCCATTATTTAAGCAATTTATTAAAAACACTTTCTTTACTTTTGGGACTTTTTTTACTAGAAACATATGAAATAGCATCAATATTTCCTTTAATGCTTACTTCATTTTTTTCCTGATCTAATCGTGTTAAAGAAAGTTCGGTTCCTTTGATATTTAAAAAACCTAACGAAGTTTCTATCAAAAATTCTAAAGAATCAAAACTTTCAATTCTTTTCACCCCTGTTAATTCAATATTTTTACGATCTTTTAAATACACGTTATGATAAGGAGTATGTTCAAAACGTATACCATTACTGTTGTTGTCCATATAATTACCTCCATTAATAAATTATGCAAAATGGAGAAATTAAGAACCACTAAATTTGTTCAATATCCTTATGACGATATCGATTCACCGCTTTAGTTTCTATTTCCTTTGTAAATGCCGCTTTACCTTGCGTATACTTCTTAATATTTCTTGGATACTTTTTAGCTAATTTAACTTTCAAATCTTCATATTCTTTAGCAACCTCTGGATTATCTTTTAGATAATCATAAAAAGCTAGTAAAGCCTCAATTCGATCACGATTATTATCATCATAAGCGTGCACATGTACTGAGTTATCACTTTTCATAAAGAATCTTCTGCCTTTAATACCATCTTCTCCCAAACAACGATATCCTGCTGCTTCAAACTTTTCATTTAAATCATCTAATTTTTTTACATCTTTTACAAAAGCCAATATATCAATTGTTGGCTTTGCTTTCAAACCAGGAACCGCGGTAGATCCAATATGAGTAATAGTAATTAATTCACCGACAAGAATATTTCTAATTACGTTAGCCTCATAAACATATTTTCGTGGCCATTGTTCATTATAATCAACCACCTCAACTTTATCCACTTCCATCACCGCCTTTGTTTAATTGTACTAGATTTAAACATCATAATACAAGCTAGTTGTTTATTTTTTTACAATTAAATATAATCACCAATAAAAAACACCAAAATCTTTGATAATATCTTTATTTTCTATTTACTAACATCCACTCAAATGCAAAATCACACAAAGATTTAACGTCAATAAGTTTTGCTGATGCCTGCCCAACTAATCCATTGATCACATTATTTCCCTGTTCATATTTTCTTCCAATTTCTAAAAAATCACTTTCATCATAAGCAATTTCTAGAAACTCTTTCCAAATAACTTGACCATTTTCTTTAATACAAGCCCCATCTAAATACCACTGGTTTTCTTTATTCAACCAAACTTCAGCTAAATGCATACAAGTACAACGATTATAATCAACCCCTAGTAATAATACCTTACCATTTAAATCATATACCCGCTGTAATGGCGAAAACCGTCCAAAACCTGGTGATAATTGATGATTTTCAATAATTGACTTAGCCAATTTACCATGTCCGCTCATAGAAACTTGAGGATGGTTAGAACGTAACGTTCCAGGATAGTGCCAAAAAGCCTCAGCTATTAATCCCATTTCTCTAGTTGGTGTTGTCAAAGGATCAAACGGTAACATTTCATTTTTAATCTGGTCTACCCAGCTAGCTGGTACTGGTGGATTTTGCCAAAGCTCAGGTTGACTATTTTCACCAGTAAAACTAGGCATGACAATTGTCCCTTGTAAACCTACTACCTCCAATAATGCTTCAATAACTGCTATTTCTCGCCCGGCAATCCAGCCAATTTTAGACATTGAAGAATGTACTAATATTATATCGCCAGATTTCAATCCTAATGCCTGTAAATCTTTTTTTATGCTTGTTTTACTTTGGGGCTTATTACTTTGTTTTATAACATCTGCCTCCGACATAATCTAACCTCCCATCTTTATAATAATTATATTATGACATAAAAAAAGATATTTGGAAAAACCAAATATCTTAAATATTTTCTAAGAATGTTAAATAAGCTATATAAGCTTCATAAACATCTACTTTGCTTACAATTTCCATTGGCGCATGCATATTTAATACAGCAACACCAGCATCAATAACATTCATATTATAGTTTCCTAAAATATATGCGATGGTTCCCCCACCACCTTGATCAACTTTACCTAATTCAGCAGTTTGATAATATACATTTTTACTATCTAAAACATTTCTAATTTCTGCCATATATTCAGCATTAGCATCATTAGAACCACTCTTACCACGTGATCCAGTATATTTGTTAAAAACAATACCTTTACCTAAATAAGCAGCATTTTTCTTATCATTAACACTTAAATATAATGGATCAACACCAGCACTAACGTCACTAGATAACATTTTTGAATTAGCTAAAGCTTGACGAGTTTTTACAAAACTATCAGTTCCTTGTTTTGCAAGTAATTCAGCCACTGTGTTTTCAAAGAATAGTGATTGGGCTCCAGTAGCTCCAACACTACCGATTTCTTCTTTATCAACCAAGATACAGCAGCTAGTATATTCAGGAACGTTTACTTGTAATAATGCCATCAATGAAGTATAAGCACAGACACGATCATCATGTCCATATCCAGCTACCATGCTACGGTCAATTCCATAATCACGTGCTTTTCCACTAGGAACAACTTCAATTTCAGCACTTAAAAAATCTTCTTCTTCAAAATCATATTTTTCTTTTAAGATTTTTAAAACATTGGCTTTAACAGCTTCTTTTTCACTATCTTTTAAAGGAATACTAGCAATTGTAACGTCTAAATCTTCACCTTCAATAACTTTAGATGCATCTTTTTTCATTTGATCTGCAGATAAATGAATTAATAAATCAGAAATACCTACCACTGGATCATTTTCATCTTCACCAATATTTACATCAATTACAGTACCATCTTTTTTTACAACAACCCCAATTAAAGATAAAGGAATTGTTACCCATTGATATTTTTTTACCCCACCATAATAATGAGTATCTAACAAAGCAAACCCTTCACTTTCATATAAAGGATTTTGCTTTAAATCCATTCTTGGAGAATCAATATGAGCCCCTAAAATACGCATCCCTGTTTCTATTGGTTGTTTTCCAACTACAAACAATGCGATATTTTTATTCATATTATTAACATATACTTTATCACCTGGTTTTAAAGTTTCATATTCACTTAATTCTTTAAAACCTTTTTCTTTGGCTAACTCAATACTTTGTTTAACACATAATCTTTCTGTTTTTCCATTAGTAATAAAGTTTTTATAGCCTTCATTAAAAGCCATAACATCTTTTATTTGTTCATCAGTATATTTTTCCCAAGCTAATTTTGCGTACATAAAAATCTCCTTTCACTTCTTTATATATAGTATACCAAATTGCAATATCTATCAAACAATTTACATATATAATTATTATAAACAAAAGATATCTAGCTAACTAGATATCTCGTTGAATTCTTTCTTCCTTAATTATCTCATAAAGCATCGTGCTATCTTCTTTTAATACATGTTCTTTTAATTCTTTTACTCGAACCGTTAATAGACTACGTCCAAACTCAATTTCAATTTCATCGCCTACTTTTAAACGAGTACTTGGTTTAGCTACTTTCCCATTAACTTTAACTCGAGAACTTTCACTAATTTCTTTTGATAAAGTCCGACGCTTAATGATTCTGGATACTTTTAAAAATTTATCTAATCTCATTTTAATCACTCATAACTGCAGTAATTGCAGGAACTACTTGTTTTTTACGAGAAATAACACCTTTTAAAGTTGCTTGACTATCATTTAATTTAATATTAAATGCTTGTTCAACTAAATATGCTTTTGGTCCAGCTGCAAAAATTTCACTATTAGCATTAATTACATCTGTCAATAATAATGCCACAAAGTCTAAATTATTATCTTGAGCGAATTTTGTCATATATTCAAGCATTTCTGCTTTATATTCCGCAAAGCCTTCAATATCCATAGTGTTTACTTGCCCAACACCAACTGTTCCATTTTCAAATAAGAATTTTTTGAAATCTTGATTAAAGATTTCTTCCACTGTTTTTCCAGCTAAAGATGTTCCAGCTTTAAACATATCCATTGCAAATTCTTGAATATCAACTTGAGCAATTTTAGCTAATTTGCGAGCTATTTTTGTATCTGTTGGTGTACATGTTGGTGATTTAAACAACAATGTATCAGAAACAACTGCTCCAAGTAAAATTCCTGCAATTGCTTGTGGAATTTCAACATCAAATTCTTCAAACATTTTAGTAACAATTGTTGCTGTTGATCCAAGTGGTTCCCCTCTAAATAATAATGGTCCAACTGTTTGAATATCAGCAACACGATGGTGATCGACAATTTCTAAAATATCAGCTTCTTCAATTCCAGGAATTGATTGACCACGTTCGTTATGGTCGACTAAAATAACTTTTTTTCTTAATCCTTTTAACAGAGCAAAACGTGAAATACTTCCTACACATCTATTATTTAAATCTAATACTGGATAACTTCTAAAACGAGTTTCACTCATGACTTCTTTTACATGATCCAATGTATCATCAGTAGTGAAAATTTTCAAATCACCCTTTTGCATAATATATTCAACTGGAATAGCTTGAATAATTTGTTGTGAAGTTAAATATGTATTAAATGGTGTAGAAATAACACTAATCCCCTTATCTTTCAATTTATCAAGCATATCTTTTTCAAGTTCAAGAGAACCTGTCAAAATAATTAAAGATACTTGTGCTTCAATTAATGAATTAACAGCATCATCACGGTCACCACCAACAATAACAATATCCCCTGGTTTAATTCTTTTTTTAGCTTCTTCACCACGCATTGCAGCGATATGAAGATCACCACTGATTATTTTTAAATCATGGTTCAAATAAAGAATTGAAGCTTCAAGAGTATCGATAACATTTTCAATTGGTGTATGCGCATCTTTTAATAAACTACTATCCCATTTTTCCATGAATCCTTCAACAATATTTGATGTTGAAAGTAAACCTAATAATTGCCCATGGTCATCTAATATTGGTGCTGATTTTACATTTTGTTGTTTCATTAGATCCCATGCTGTTTTTAGTGTTAATTCTTTAGAAAAAACAGTTACTTTATCATAGTTTAAATCTTCTACTTTTTGTTTTACTGTTTTCAATAAAACCGGTATCTCAACATCAAATCTTTTTAAAACATATTCAGTTTCCCGATTAACTTTTCCTAATCTAACCGGCATTGCATTATAGCGATTAATAGCTTTTAATAAATATGAATAAGCAATCGCTGAACAAATACTGTCAGTATCTGGATTTCTATGTCCACTAACATATACGACTTCTTTCATTTTAACCTCCTATTTTTCCATTTTCTTTAAATAACGATATACTGTTGGTTCGGAAACCGCTAGTTTTTCAGCAACTAAAACAATTGCTCCTTTAACTTTAAAGGTACCTTTTTCTTGTAGATATTTAACTACTTTGATCTTTTCATCAACATTTAATCGTTCTGCCAAGAAATAACTTGGGAAGCCCATTTTTTCTAGACATTCTTTAATATACATATCAATCATTTCATCTAAAGGTGAAGATAAGATTTCGACTGGATTATCCATTTTAAATTCAATATCTTTTTCATCTTTAATCCCTAAGATTTTTTTAATTGTTGCTGTTAAATACTCAAAATCAGAAATATTAACATTAATACAAAGCATTCCTACTGGCATTTCTTTATCGGATTCCTTAATAAAATAAGTAGCAGCTCGCATTAATTTACCGTCAGGTCCGGTAGTTTTATAATTAATTACATAATCATGATCAAGATATTGTTTTTCTTCTAAGTAATGTAGTGATAAATTCGATAACTTAGCCCCAATTTCTCTTCCTGAGTTATGGTTATTGATTATTGCGACAATTTCTTGATCTTTTGAAGTTAAATCATGTAAAGCGATTTCGACATTGTCCCCTAATGCTTTTCCTAGAAATTCAACCATTGCAGCATATGGTTCCAAAAATTTATACATTTTTTATTATCACTCCTTTATGTCAATTATACACGAAATGATAAAAAATTAATAGCTTTTTTATCATGATAATAATTAATTCAATAATTTATAACTTTTTTATCACTTAAATACAAACTACAAATTATTTCCTATTTGATAAGCCATTTTTAAAAAACGTTCAAAATTAGCTTCTCGATTAGGATAATCTCTAGACATTCGATCAAAAACAATCATTTCTTTTTCTTTAGCTCGTTCATTGATACGATCTTCAAGCATAACTGTTTTCATTGCCTCTAATTGCTCCTGGCGCACTAATTCATTAAGATCACCGCCCATTGTAACCAAAAACAATGCTTTATCTAATTGTTTCATTGCTGCATGATTACCATAGGCAAAGCCATAAGTCCAAACTCTTTGAAACCATCCTACTAGCTTAGCTGGCGCTTCAGTCCAAAATACCGGATAAATAAAAGTTAAAATATCAGCCTCATTAATTAACTTATGATAAGCTTTCACATCTTCACTAATTGACATCTCATCATTATAAAAAGCTTCTCTTGTATATTCTTGTTCACTAAAAGTCTCATTAAAATTTTCTTGATATAAATCCACTAAAGTATATTGATGTCCTGCTGCCACTAGTCCCTTAATAAATTCATCTTTAACCCGTGCTGTAAAACTATTATCGCTAGGATGACAATATATTATTAATACCTCCATTCAATCACCTCACCTCCATTTTAACATAAAGTGTTACTAAAAATAAAAATCAACTCTAAATTAATAGAGTTGATCAATCTAACTATCTTATAATTTTGATAAATATTCATCCATTGCTTTAGCAGCTGTTTTACCAGCACCCATAGCTAAAATTACTGTTGCTGCACCAGTTACAACATCGCCACCGGCAAAGACACCTTCTTTACTTGTTTTCATAGTGTCTTCATCAACAATAATTCCACCCCATCTTTGAGTATCTAGACCAGGAGTAGTTTGTCTAATCAATGGATTTGGACTTTGTCCAATTGCTACAATTACAGTTCCAGTTTCAATAACAAAGTTTGAACCTTCAATAACAACTGGTCTTCTACGTCCTGATTCATCAGGTTCACCAAGTTCCATTTCTACACATTCCATTGATTTAACCCATCCATCTTCACCTTCGATTTTAACTGGGTTAGTTAATAATTTAAAGATAATTCCTTCTTCTTTAGCATGATGTACTTCTTCAGCACGAGCTGGAATTTCATCAACACCACGACGATAAACAATATAAACATTTTTAGCCCCTAAACGTTTAGCTGTTCTTGCCGCATCCATTGCTACGTTACCAGCACCGATTACACAAACTGTATCAGTAATTTTAACAGGTGTAGGATGATTAGGGAATTCATATCCCTTCATTAAGTTAACACGTGTTAAAAATTCATTTGCTGCATAAACACCGTTTAAGTTTTCACCAGGAATATTTTGGAATCGAGGTAATCCAGCACCACTACCAATGAAGATACCTTGATATCCTTGTTCTTGTAATTCATCAATTGTAATTGAACGTCCTACAACAACATTTGTTTCAAAGTCAACACCTAAAGCAGCAACGCTGTCAACTTCTTTTTGAACTAAATCTTTTGGTAAACGGAATTCAGGAATTCCATAAGAAAGAACTCCACCTGTTTTATGAAGTGCTTCAAAAACAGTTACATCATATCCTTTTTTAGCTAATTCACCAGCACAAGTAATTCCTGCAGGTCCAGAACCTACAATCGCTACTTTTTTACCATTTGGTTTAATATCTAAAGTAGCAGGTTTACCGTGAGCCATATGGTAATCAGCAACAAAACGTTCTAATCGACCAATACCAACTGCTTCACCTTTAATACCACGAACACATTTTCCTTCACATTGATTTTCTTGAGGGCAAACACGTCCACAAATAGCTGGTAAAGCATTTTCACTTGTAATGATTTTATATGCTTCTTCAAAATTTCCAGCAGCAACTTCTTTTATAAATTCAGGAATTGGAACTCCTACTGGACATCCTGTTTTACATGGCTGATGTTTACAGTTTAAACATCTAGTTGCTTCTTCCATTGCCATTTCTTTAGTATATCCTAAAGCAACTTCTTTAAAGTTTTTATTTCTTACATCAGGTTCTTGTTCAGGCATTTGAACCTTTGTAGGTGACATATTTGGTTTAGCCATTATTTGACACCTCCCATTAAATTACACATTCTATTAGCATTTTCACTTACTACATGTTCTTCTTCTTTAAACATTCTTTGACGCATCATTAATTCATCAAAATCAACTTGTAATCCATCAAAATCAGGACCATCCACACAAGCAAATTTAACTTTACCGTCAACTGTTACACGACAGCAACCGCACATTCCTGTTCCATCAATCATAATTGGATTTAATGAAACTGAAGTTTTAATATTTCTTGGCTTAGTAACACCAACAACAGCTTTCATCATTGGTACAGGACCAATAGCGATAACTTCATCATATGTTTCACCTTTTTCTAATAAATCAGTTAAAACAGTAGTTACAAAACCTTTAGTTCCAAGTGATCCATCATCTGTTGCAATATAAACATTTTTACAGAATTTTTTAAACTCATCTGCCATTAATACATATTGAGCTTCACGACCACCAATGATAACATCTACTTCTACTCCACGAGCAGCTAGTTCACGAAGTTGTGGATATAGTGGAGCGCTTCCAACACCTCCAGCTACCCCAATAACTCTTTTAACTTCGTGGAATGTAGTTGGAACACCTAACGGACCAACAAAATCAGTTAGTTCATCACCTTCATTTAATTTTGATAATTCTTTTGTTGAATAGCCTACAATTTGATAAATGATAGTAATTGTTTCTTTTTCACGATCAAAATCTGCAATCGTTAATGGAATTCTTTCACCATCTTCACCAACACGAAGAATAATGAATTGACCAGGTTCGCATTTTTTTGCGACATAAGGAGCATGAATTTCCATAAGTTCTACAACATCATTTAATACTTCTTTTCGTATAATCTTATACATGCTTAAATTCCCCTACTTTCTTATTCTTGTAATATTATATCTTTCTTGAATAAAAGAAACAATGGTATTTTAAAAAAATTATTCCTTTAATAACTTCTTTTTAATACCATGTTTTTTATTCATATACCACATCGCCCATGTATCATTATTATAGCATGTAGCCTCGTAGAAACAAAGATTGCTTTTACATATAATAAAAACTGGGTTATTTAATCCCAGTTTCTATTAAAATTAATTTTTTCTTTTTCTCATTTTAATACTAGCGTATATTCCTAAAAGAGATATTGCACTGACAAATACAGTTGCTAGAAGGGCAGTTTGATCACCAGTTTCAACTGAACCTTTTGAATTATTTTGTCCATTTTGGCTTCCATTATCTTTTACAGGATCATTTTTATCTGGATCTTCTGGTGTTGGAGGCACTTGATTCTTTTGATATACATATACTACTTCTAATTCACCTTTTTCAATAACACCATTAGCATTTGCAGGTGCTTGTACTAATGTATAATTTTCAAATTCTTTTGCAGTAGAAGTATATGCCATGCCAACTTCATCTTCGATAACTATTGGATCGCATAAATCTTTATTAGTTTCATCAACATATTTAATTGTTACTTTTCCTTTATCAGCTACATATTCTACATTTTCATATTTATGAATTAATGTTTCAATTTCTTGAACAGTATATAATGTTTTGTCATTAGGTGTATCTAACAAAGCGTTTAATTCATCAATATTCTTTTGTACGTTTATATCATCTGTTTTGATATTAGCTAGTCCATCTTTGATAGTTTTAACTACTGCTTGATAATCAGTTGCTGTGTATTTTTTAGCAACTTGGCTACCTAATAATTCTGGTCTTGGTGATTCAACAGCGTATGCTAAACGTTCAAATTCTTCATATGAAAGTCCGCTGTCATATTCAGCACCCCAAGTTTTGTATGCAAATCCAGCATATCTTGGGAATAATGTTCTTGAAAGTATGTATTCAGGAACATAACCATGAGCATCATCCCAAATTGGGAAAACTTGTCCTTGAGCTTGATCTAAGTTTTCTGTTAATACTTCATCTTGATTGTAGAATGGGTAATTAAATGCACTACCTGAATAAGTATATCTAGTAAAGTTTTCATATAAATTCTTTGGTGCTGGACGATCTAATTTATTTTGACCTTGTTGTGGCCATAAATCATGATAGTTTGATGAAGAACTTGACATTACATTATATCCAGCTTTAATTGCATCAGAAGCCATTACAGAACCATAAATTCCGCCACCCCAAACGTCAACTACAATTCTTTTATCTAAATCAACAACACTATCAAATGAGAAGATATTATCATTCCATACTAATACTTTCATTCCTTTATCTAAGAAAGGTTTGGCTGCTTCATTAAAGAATAATTTCAAAGCATCTCTTTGATCAGCAGCAGGATTTCCAGTTTGTTCTTGAGCCCAAGCTGATAATTTTTGATTACCTTCAACACCCCATCCTGATGTTTGGAAATATTCATCACCACCGATATGGATAGTTTTGGCATGGAACATATTAGCTGCTTCTTGATAAATTGCAAATATATATTCTCTAACTTCAGGTTTTGAAAAATCTAAATTTGAACAATTCTCAGTAATTTTCCATTCTTTATGATAATCAGCTTCTTGACCTGAGTGACCAGGGAAGTCTACTTCTGGAATTACTTCGATATTAAACTTAGCAGCATAATTTACTAATTCATCAATTTCTTCTTGAGTCCAGAAACCACCTTTTCGGTCAACTAATTCAGGAGCTACTTTAGAATCAAAACGAATTCCTTCGTTATCTTTGAGTCTTAATTGCAATACATTTTGTTTGTAATATGCCATTTGTTCAACTTGTTTTTTCAACCAATCGATTGAATAATAACGTCTACCAGAGTCAACTTGTAATCCACGAATATTTTGATCTGTATAGTCTTGAACAACACCACAATTTAGACTATCTCTTTGAACAAAAGCTTGTAAAATAGTCATTGAACCATTTTGAATTCCTTCAATGTAATCAGAGTAGATAGTTACTGCATTTTCAGTGATATCAATTTGATATGCATCTTTTTCACATTCTCTACCTTTAACCATATCATTTAATTCAAAAGATACTGGTTGTTTATAAAGAGTAATTCCTTTTGCATTACTAATATTATCAATAACATTTATAGTATAATTTTCAATAATTCCCTTTTCTTTCATTGACTTTGCTAAATATTCAGTTTTAGCTTTAGAGAATTCATCAGTAGAGAAAACTTGATTTCTCTTTGTCAATTTGTAAACACCACTTGTTTGTTCAAAATTTTGAATCGCTGGAACAGTATCAGGGAATCCAGTAGTTTCGCCGTTATAAGCTATTGTTTGAACATTATTTTCAACTGTTTCTACTTCTTTTATTTCAACATCATCAAAATAGAAAACACCTGCTCCACTTTCATTACCTGTCCATTCCATGTATGCAAATGCATAAATTTCATCTGTTCTTGGTCCAGTAGTGATTGTATGAACATTAGTTTGCCATTCAGTACTTTTTTGTGCATTTGTCTTAATATTAGATGCTAATTTCCATGGATATTCAGCTGAATAATCACCATCAACATCAAGAACACCTGTCGACATTTTTACGCCAGTTTCATTATAATAATGTGTAGTTACTTCATATGTTGTATTAGGTTTTACATTATCAATAATGACATTAACACTTCCCTTACCATAATTATAAGACCAGATTGGTATTTCATGTTCATTTTCTGGTTTATAATTTCCAACCTTAATAGACCAGTTTCCATCATAAGCTTTTTCTGAAGTTCTTTCAGCTTTATAAAGTTGAATTGCATTTCTATCAATTTCATTTTCAAAAGATGGATTTGTCATATATTCGTTACCTTGTGCATAGGTTATTTGACTAAACATACCAATAGTCATCGCACAAGCAAGCATTGATGCAAATATTTTTGTCTTTTTCATATTTTTTTCCTTTCTCTAAAAATAAATTTGTCTTTGGGATTTATCAACCGATCCTCCTTTCTATCCCTTGGCTATTTTTATTTTAAAATGGCCCATATCCGGTTTCAACACACGAAATAGATACTGCATTCAAATTTTAAAAAGCATGTCAAAAAATGAAATATTTTGCATTTTTTGGAAACATTTTTCATATTTTTTCAAATCTTTATAAAAAAATGTAACTTTTTTACTTTTTTCTTCACAATCTTTAAAAAGAAAAAAATTCATAATATAATGAAAAAAACAACTAATAAAAAGGAGGGATAGCTAGTTAATTTACTAGCAATAATTTATGGCTGGCTTTATTTATAAACTACAAAATATTGTCAATATTACCCCAAATAACAATAATACTGATATAAATATTGCAAGATGCTTATTAAAAAATGTTGGTAAAATAAAAAAGAAAACATCTTTACAAGACATATCAGAACTTTGTTATACATCTCCATCAAGTATTAGCCGTTTTTGTCATAAAATGGGCTATTCAAGTTTTAATGATTTTAAAGCTGACTGTTTAGATGTCCAAGAAGAACTCGATGAAATGATTTTAGATAATAAAGCTTTTAAAAAAATCGATACATTTACATTTTTAAATAATATCAATGCTAGCTTTTTAGCAATCGAAACTGATAAACTAGAAAAATCAATAGATAAACTATGTGATATGATCTATGAAGCACAGCGAGTGTTTATATTTGCCACTCATATTCCTGGTGATTTAGCTAGCATCTTACAAAGAGCTTTATTAACAGCAAGTAAAAATGTTGAATTTTATCCTCAAAAAGAACATCAAATGGAATTAGTTAAACAAATTCGTCCTAACGATCTTTGTATTTTTATTTCTTTAGAGGGTACTTTATTAATGGAAAAAGCAATTACAATTCCTGCTATTATTTCATTAGCTAATATTGTTTTAATTACTCAAAATAGTCAAATTAAATTTTCACAACAATTTAGTGATACTATTGTATTAGGTAGTCATGATGATGAAAGCTTAGGTAAATATAAGTTATTATTTTTCATTGATTGTTTAATTAATCGATATTACAACAAATATGTTATTTAAAAACTATAATGATTTTGACCCGTTATGGGTCATTTTATTTTCCATAAAATCACAAATAAATTACAACTTTGTTAATTTAATGTTATAATAAATGCACTTATGTTTATCTTTTAGGAGAATTATCATGTACAAAATTGCAATTATTACTAATGATTCAATAACTGTAAAAAAAATAACAACAAAAATACTTAAAGCATTCAATAATCATAGCGTTGATCCAAAAATCACAACTTATAATGATATTCAACCACTTAATTTAAATACCCATTATGATATGCTTATAATCGATAACTATCGAAATATCACTTTTGCAAAAAAATATCGTCAAAAACATTTAAATACCCATATTATATTTATTGCTAATAATCATGATTTTCTTTATATTCAGCCTATAAATGAAATCAAACAAAATCTTTTACAATCAGATTTATATCCTATTATTAATCATTTAACTCATAAAACAAATCATCATAATAACGTTTTACTTATTCAAACAAAAAGTGATTTAATTACCATCAAACATAACCAGATTATTTATTGTCAAAGTCAGGGGCATACTAGTTATATTTATACAACTAAAACAACAGTAACTACCCGATATAAACTTTCACAATTAGAAACAATGTTAAATTCAAAAGATTTTCACTTAATTAATCAGTCATATTTAATAAATTGGCATTTTGTTTATCAAATAAAAAACAAAGATGTTTTCTTAACAAACGGCACTATTTTACATATCAGCAGGCGTAAGTATAAACAAGCTATTGCCTCATATCAAAAATATCTTATTACTAGATAATATTTTTCTTTGTTGCAAAAAATGTTTGTTGTATAATGCAACTAGGAGGCAAGCATGAAAACAAATAAAATTTTATTCTTTGATATTGACGGTACATTGCTATCAGAAACTACTCATACCATCCCGCAAAGTACTATTGACGGGTTAAAACAAGCTAAAGAAAATAATCACTTAATTTTTATCAATACCGGTAGACCTTATACTACTATCGATGATTGTATTAAAGATTTAAACCCTGATGGTTATATTTGTGGTTGTGGAACATATATTCGCTACCATGATCAAGTTTTATTTTCAAAAACTCTTAGTTTACAAAAATGTAAAAAAATTCGTGATCTACTTAGAAAAACAAATGTCGAAGGCGTTCTTGAAGGGAAAGATGGGGTCTATTTTGATAATTCTATTCGTCATCCTTTCTTACAAAATATAAAAGAAAATTATCAAGCCGTTCCAACATTCAAAGTTTCTACATTTGATGATGAAAATCTTTCATTTGATAAATTTGCAATCTGGTTTGATCAAAATAGTGATATTGAAACTTTTAAAAAAGAAATCAGTGAAGAATTCCAATATATAACTAGAGATCATGACTTTGGAGAAATTGTTCCTAAAGGATGTTCAAAAGCAACTGGGATTGAGTTTTTATTAGATTATTTTAATCTCGAATTAGAAGATGCTTATGTCTTTGGCGATAGTTTTAATGATTTGGCAATGCTTGAATATGTAAAATACGCTATTGTAATGGGAAATGGCAATCCTGAATTATTTGACTTAGCTTACTTAGTAACCAAAAACATTGATGATGACGGCATTTATTATGCTTTGAAAAAATTAGAATTAATCTAGCGTTATGGATAATCATAGCGCTTTTTAAATTGTTTTTAATCTATGTTTAATGTATAATAGGTCTTGCTTTTAAAGGAGGAAAGATATGGCAGCAATAAGCTATGAATTAAAACATGTTTGTAAACAGTCAAATGCTCGTTATGGAATCTTACATACCCCTCATGGTGATGTAGAAACACCAATGTTTATGCCAGTAGGAACTTTAGCAACCGTAAAAGGAATTGCTCCTGAAATGTTAAAGGATATGGGTTCACAAGTTATTCTTGCAAATACTTATCATCTATGGTTACGTCCTGGTGAAGATGTTGTTGAAAAAGCTGGTGGATTACATAAATTTATGAATTATGATGGACCTATCTTAACTGATAGTGGTGGTTTTCAAGTATTTTCTTTAGGAAAAACAAGAAAGATTGAAGAAGAAGGTGTAACTTTCAAGAGTATTATTGATGGAAGCTCATTATTCTTATCACCTGAAAAGTCAATTGAAATTCAAAATAAATTAGGGGCTGATATTATTATGTCGTTTGATGAATGTGCCCCATACCCTTGTGACTATGAATATATGAAAAATAGTGTTGAACGAACTATTCGCTGGGCTAAACGTGGTAAAGCTGTTCATCATAATACTGAAAAACAAGCTTTATTTGGAATTGTTCAAGGTGGGGCTTTTCCTGAACTTAGAGAACAATGTGCCAAAGAATTAGTAGCAATGGATTTCCCTGGTTATTCAATTGGTGGTACTAGTGTTGGTGAACCTAAAGATGTAATGTATAAAATGGTTGAAGATGCTATTCAATGGTTACCAGAAGATAAGCCACGTTATTTAATGGGTGTAGGGAATCCAATTGATTTAATTGAATGTGCTATTCGTGGTATTGATATGTATGACTGTGTTTTACCAACAAGAGTTGCTCGTCATGGTGCCGTAATGACTAGTATGGGGCGTTTAAATATTAATAATGAAAAATTTAAATATGATTTTACCCCTCTAGATCCTAACTGTGATTGTTATACATGTAGGAATTATACAAGAGCTTACGTTCGCCACTTACATAAATGTGATGAGATTTTTGGTAAAACTTTATTATCAATTCATAATGTCAATTTCTTATTAAACTTATCTAAAGATATTCGTGAAGCAATTAAAAATGATCGTTTATTAGATTTCAAAGAAGAATTTTTAAAACAATATGGTCATGATGTTTATAAGAGGGCTTTTTAAATGAAATTAAGTGAATTTGATTTTAACTTACCTGAAGAATTAATTGCTCAACGACCTCTTGATAAACGTGACACTTCACGATTAATGGTTTTAAACCGCGAAAAACAAACTATTGAACATAAACATTTTTATGACATTATTGATTATTTACAACCTGGTGATATTTTAGTTAGAAATAATACTAAAGTTATCCCAGCCCGTTTATTTGGTATTAAAGAAGAAACTAATGGACATGTTGAAGTATTATTATTAAAAGATCTTGGTGATGATACTTGGGAATGTTTAGTGGGAAATGCGCGAATTGTAAAAATTGATACTGTAATCACTTTTGGCGAAGGGTTACTTAAAGCTAAATGTATTGAAATTAAAGATGAAGGAATTAGAGTATTTAAAATGATCTATACAGGAATTTTCTTTGAAATTCTTGATCAATTAGGTACAATGCCATTACCACCTTATATTAAAGAAAAATTAAATGATCAAAATCGTTATCAAACTGTATATGCTAAAATCGAAGGAAGTGCTGCCGCTCCTACAGCTGGGCTACACTTTACTGATGAAATAATTGAAAAAATCAAAGCTAAAGGCATTGAAATCTTAGATGTTACTCTTCATGTTGGACTAGGAACATTTAGACCAGTAAAAGTTGATGATATCTTAGACCATCATATGCACAGTGAATTTTATATGATTGAACCTGATGTTGCAAAAAAACTTAATCAAGCTAAAGCTAATGGTCAAAGAATAATCGCTGTTGGAACAACTTCAACTAGAACTCTTGAAGCCAACATTAAAAAATATGGAAAATTCACAGCAACTCATGAAAATACTGATATCTTTATTTATCCTGGATATCAATATGAAGCTATTGATTGTTTAATCACTAATTTCCATTTACCAAAATCTACTTTATTAATGTTAATTAGTGCTTTTGCATCTAAAGAATTTATCTTTAAAGCTTATCAAGAAGCAATTGATAAAAAATATCGTTTCTTTAGTTTTGGTGATAGCATGTTTATTATTTAAGGGAAGTTTTTAGAAACTTCCTTTTTATTATGTTATAATGTTATCATGAAAATTAATTATGACTTAAAATTTAAAGAAGAACTAAAAAAAATAGGAAACACACGTCCTACATTATTACTACATGTATGCTGTGGACCTTGCAGCAGTAATGTTTTAAAAGAAATCTGCAATCTTTTTGATATTACTATTTACTATTCAAACTCTAATATTTATCCTAGTGAAGAATATTATCGTCGATATCATGAATTATTAGATTTTATTACTAGATTCAATAATGATTTCAATCAAAATATTACTGTAATCGAAAAAACATATCAGCCTAAAGAATATTTAAATGATATCAGCAAATACAAAGATGAACCAGAAGGAGGTAAACGTTGTTATCTTTGTTATCAAAAAAGAATGGATGACGCTTATAATTATGCTATTAGCCATAATTTTGATTACTGGACTACCGTTTTAAGTGTATCACCACATAAAAATAGTCAATGGATCAATGAAATTGGTGCTACTTATCCCCAGGAGCAAACTAAATTTTTATTTAGTGATTTTAAAAAGAATAATGGCTACTTAAAATCAGTCCAGATGGCAAGCAGTTATAATTTATATCGCCAAAGTTATTGTGGCTGTGTGTATTCTTATCAAGATATGTTGAATAGAAAAAAGGAGCGTGAAAATGATGAAGCCACTTAATATTTATGGCAGCAAACCTTTTTCTAAAAGCGATTTTGCTGGTTGTTTACTTTTTGCTGCTTTTTTCGCTTGGGTAATAACTTCTAATTTGCATATTGAATCACTAATTACTTATTTAATTATTTTATTATTTATTACGTTGGTTAGTGTTATTTTACTTTTTTATTGTAAGGGGCGAAAAATTTTTCTGTTTTATAACAGCTATATGCTATATCGAGAAAATATGGGAATTATTGATATTATTAAATTAATGTTGATTAAAAATAGATCTGATTTAATTGATGATTTTTTTGATAAACGTAATTATATTAATATTAATTGTTTAAAAATTTATATTAAAAATATTGATGCTATTTTAACAGAAGAAAAAGGGGTTGAAGCTGAATTTCAACTAATATTCAATGATCAAAAATGCTTTAATTTTCGTCCTGAAGATACCAAAGAAGCTTATCAAAAGTTTTTAACACCATTTTTAAATTATAATGTATATATCGATGATCCCTATGATTTAGTTGATGGTATCTACCAGCCGTTAAGATTAACAGAATATTTGAAAAAGACACAATAAACCTGGCTTAACCAGGTTTACTTTTTTTTAATGAAGATGTAGCTGGTCCATTTAATAATTTACCATAACAATTATAGATTGAACCGTGACAAGGACAACACCATGTTTGATCTTGTAAATTAAATTCAACTACACATTTTAAATGCGGACAATACGGTGACATATAAAAAACTCGATCATCAAAATCTCGATAAATCGCTAATAAACGGCCACGATGCCGTACTACTTTTCCTTCACCAGCTTTTAATTTAACATCTTTAGCCACAAAAATGCGATTTTTAATCATTCCATGATAATTATTTTTGATTAACTTAACAATATCACTACCGGCATGCAAATAATTACCATTACCAATAGCATATAACGAAGCATATTTACTATCTTGATAAACTATTAAGTCATAAATAATCTTACTTGCAACATGACTTAAAGTCATTCCCCATTTATCATAACCATAACTAACATATTCATAATCATTTATTTTACCAATATATGGCAATTTACGTAATGCTTTAGTATCTTGTCCATACCAGGTTTTTTTAGCTAATTGATCAATAATTAAGCAGTGCTGATTATCGACTAGTCGTTTAGAATAATTTGTTGTTAAATCTAAAACGCTATTACTATTGCTTTGGATATTTTGATAACTTATATGTTCACGTTCTTGTAATAATCTAATAAAATAACCATGTTGTAAATTAATTGGATAGCGTGTCATCCAGATTGCTTTTTTTGTTTTGATAATAAGATTATTTACTTTCAAATTAACTAAATTGTCTTCGATAAAACTATCTCTTACTAATGAGTGTTCATAAATTTCAATATTATTACAAAACTGTAATAGCCCTGCTAAATATTTTAAAGGATGAAAAATAGCCTGATTGTTAAGTCCCATAGAAGCTTGATACCCTTCTAGTTCATTTTCTAATACATCAAAGCCCCATTTTTTAAACATGGCTATTTGCTCAATGATTTTTTCACTGTTTTTTTCATCATTAGCTCCAATATAAGAAATATTCTCCTGATAGTCACAATCAATTTGTTTTTCGTCAATTATCTTTTTAATTTCACAAAAAGCTTCATAATTAGATTCTAAATATTGCTTGGCTTTATTGATATTATATGCTTTTGCAAGTTCACTATAAATTGCGCCATGTAAATATGTTACTTTACCAGTAGTGTGCCCTGTAGTTTGACTAGCGAGGGTATTTGCTTCTAATAAAGCTACTTTTAAGCCACTATTATTTAAACGATATGCCAAAGTAATTCCACTCATTCCCCCACCAATGATAACTACATCATAATTTGCTGCTTTAGTTATTTGGGGATAACTATTTAGTTTAACTGTTTTTTGCCAATAAGATTGATTCTCCATATTTTCACCTAGTTTATTTATACCCAAATAAATTAAATTTAAAAAGTTTTTAAATAAAAAGTAATTTTTAATATTAAAGGGTATATAAATAGTAGCTATATAAAATTTAGGAGGTAAACATGGAAAAAAAGCTTTCAAATTTATTTTTTAAAAATTTACTTATTGAACGTAATTTAATTCCATTAATTATTAATCAAGCTCTATTCAATGGAAAAGACTATATCAAAAATGAAGATTTGCTGGATATTGATATTGCATTTATAAAAGAAGAGATTGAAATTATGTCTAATAAAATTCAAAATTTTGATCTCATTGTCAAAAGATTTGCTAATCAAATATTTTTATTAGTTATTGCTAAATATCAAAGTGATATTGATCAGGATATTTTAAAAATTTATGAACGTCTTTGCTATGAATCGATTGCTACTAAAATAACTTTATCTGATGATAAATTTAAAAATCTTCAACCAAATGTTTATACTTTTGTTATTATCCACAGTGAACCAAAAAAACAATTATATAACTAAAAAAGTACTAACTATAGTACTTTTTTATTCAATCGGTTTTAAGTTTTTCATTGAAAAATCCAAGATTGGTGCATTATATGTAATTGCTCCTGATGAAACAAAATCAACACCAATAGCCACAATTTCTAGTAATCTTTCTTCAGTAACATTACCAGAACATTCAGTCTGTGCCTGATGATCAATTAAGGCAACAGCTTTTTTCATTGTTTCATTATCCATATTATCAAGCATGATGATATCAGCTTTAGCTGCTATTGCTTCTTGAACTTGTTCTAGTGTTTCTACTTCAACTTCGATTTTACGAACAAATGGTGCATATTCACGAGCTAAAGCAACTGCTTTTGTAATACTTCCAGCTGCACCGATATGATTATCTTTAATTAAAACACCATCTGATAAATTATAACGATGATTAGTTCCGCCACCAACTTTTACTGCATATTTTTCAAATATACGGTTATTAGGAGTTGTCTTACGGGTATCTAATAATTTTGTTTTACTACCTTTTAAAATATCAACTGATTTTTTTGTATAAGTAGCAATACCACTCATTCGTTGCAAATAATTTAAAGCAACTCGTTCACCAGATAATAAAACTCTAATATCACCAATGACTTCACCAATATGATCACCATTTTTAATAATATCTCCATCATGATATGTTGTTTTAAATTGACAATCTGGATCTAATAATTTAAAAGTTCTTTCAAATACTTCTAAGCCACAAATAATCCCATCTTGCTTACAAATTAAATCAACACGTCCTAATTTAGGCTCTTTCATAATGGCATTTGTTGTAACATCTTCACTAGTAATATCTTCTTTTAAAGCACTTAAAATATATTCATCAATATTAACTTTAAGATTTACACCATTTATCATAAAATTCACCATCTTTTCTTTTAATCTCATCCATAATTAACTGTTTGTTTTCTATTGCCAATTTTTCTTTATCATAATTATCTAAATTGATAATTCGATCAATTAATAGTGTATCATCGATATGTTCACTAATTTTTTTAGCTGCTCTTTTAGCAAAAACTAAGCTTTCAAGCAAAGAATTACTAGCTAACCGATTAGCACCATGGACTCCATTACAAGCTGTTTCACCAACGGCATAAAGATTTTCCATTGATGTTTGACCCCAAGTATCTGTTTTAATTCCACCCATTAAATAATGTTGCGCAGGAACAACAGGAATTGGATCTTTAAACATATCATAACCTTCTTCCAAACATTTTTTATATATATTTGGAAAGCGGTTTTTTATTTGATCATGATCCATATGAATTACTGATAAGTAAACATACTTTGCATTATATTTATCCATTTCCGCCTTAATAGCATTACTAACAACATCACGAGGCAATAATTCGTCAACAAAACGTTCCATCCGTGGATTTAATAGATATGCGCCTTCGCCACGAACTGATTCACTTATTAAAAAACTACGTCCTGGCTTAGTAGTATATAAAGTAGTTGGATGAATTTGAATATAATTTAAATTTTCTAATTCGATGTTATTTCTTAGTGCAATAGCAAAACTATCACCGGTAATGTGTCTAAAATTTGATGAATGCTGGAATAAACCACCAATTCCACCAGTAGCTAAAATAATCATTTTAGCATTAATTTGCATTACTTTACCATCTTTTTCAACTACGATACCTGTTGCGACATTATTTTTATTTATAATGTCTAACATTGTAGCATTTTCAACAACAGTTATATTTTTACGCTTTTCAATTTGCATTATCAATTTGGAAGTAATTTCTTTACCAGTAACATCTTGATGATGCAAAATCCGATACTGTGAATGTGCTCCTTCACGGGTATAGGCTAAATTCCCTTCGCTATCACGATCAAACTCAACGCCATAATCCATTAAATCTTTCATAATTTGTGGTGATTGTTGAATCATAATCTTAACAGATTCTGGATTATTCTCATTACGACCCGCTTTTAATGTATCTTGATAAAAAGCATCAAAGTCATCAGCACTTTTTAAGGTACAAATACCTCCTTGTGCCAAATAAGAATCACTATTTTCTTTTTTATCTTTAGTAATCATTAAAATTTTTAAATTTTCTGGTAAACAAAGTCCAGCAAAAAGACCCGCTGCACCGGTACCAACAATTATTACATCATAATTATCATCCATGTTTTAGCCCCTCTTACTTAGCAAGTTCATGCATTCTTTCTAATGGTTTTTTTGCTTTAGCCATAAACTCATCATCTAATTCTACTTTGTTTAAACCATATTTTAAACAATCCCGTACTTTTTCCAATGTATTTTTCTTCATATTTGGACATACAAGTTTCTCACTAGCTAAATAAAACTTTTTATTTGGATTTTGTTTTTCCATTTCATGAATTACACCAACTTCAGTAACAACAATAAACTCATCATGTTCATTATCATTAGTTGCATAATCAATGATTCCTGATGTACTACCAGCATAATCTGATAATGCAACACATTCAGGTTTACATTCTGGATGGATTAAAATTGGTGCATTTGGATGCGCTGCTTTAGCCTTTTTTAAATCCTCAACAGTAATTTGATAATGGCTAGGGCAGTGCCCATCACAAAATAAGAAATTCTTTTCAGGAAACATTTTAGCAATGTGATGCCCTAAATTTTGATCTGGTATAAATAAAATATTTTTATTTGGTAACGCTCCAACAATTTTTTTAGCATTTGATGATGTAACACAGACATCTGATAAAGTTTTTATCTTAGCTGTTGAATTAATATAACATACTACACACAAATCATCATATTGTTCTCTCATATTATTGATAAATTGTTCATCAACCATATGAGCCATTGGACAATCTGCATTTGCATCCGGCATTAGTACTGTTTTATTAGGGCTTAATAGCTTAGCACTTTCACCCATAAATTCAACTCCCGCAAAGACGATAACATCTTGTGGACAGTCAACAGCTATTTTTGATAAATAATATGAATCACCTAGATAATCGGCAATATCTTGAATTGCACCATCAACGTAATAATGTGCTAAAATAACAGCATTTTTTTCTTTTTTTAATTGATTAATTTCTTCGATAATTTCCTTCATTAATCTATCCCCATTCACTATTCTATGTTAGGTATAAATATCCCATAAAACTATTATAATGTCAAGTGAAAATATTAACAAGACTTATTTAAACAATAAAATAATCTTTTTTAGTTATGAAAAAACAGATTACCAATGTGACTTTTGATAATCTGTCATTACATTTATTATTTTATTGATAACAATTGTGCTGCTGTATTTTCTAAATTAATTTTAGCACTTTTAATTTCATCATACTTAGCTTGATCACATGTTTCAAAATCAACTTTCTTAATTAACTTTTTAAAACTTGCTAGTTCATTTTTTATCATTGATTTTGTTTGTTTATCAAGTTTTTTACCATGTTGTACTAAAGCAGAATCAACTTGCATTACTAATGTTTCAACTTCATTTTTGAATACTAAACGTTCTTTTAATAGCGCATCTTGCTGTTCGAACTGTTTGGCTTCTCTAATTGCCTGTTCAATATCTGATTCTGACATATTTGAAGTATTTTCAATAGTAATACTTTGCATATTACCACTAGCTAAATCTTTAGCCGAAACATTAACAATTCCATTGGCATCAATGTCAAATGTAACTTCGATTTGTGGGACCCCACGCATCGCTCTTTTAATTTTTTTCAATTTGAACTTTCCTAAGCTTTTATTATCCTTAGCTAAAGGACGTTCCCCTTGTAAAACATTAATTTCTACTTGAGTCTGGAAGTTACCAGATGTAGTAAAGATCTGACTGTGACTTGTTGGAATCGTAGTATTACGTTCAATCAATGGTGTTGCTACACCGCCAACAGTTTCAACAGATAATGTAAGTGGTGTTACATCCAATAACAAGACATCAAAATTACCAGTTGTTGTTAAATCACCTGATAATTTACCACCTTGAATACTAGCTCCTTGAGCTACACATTCATCAGGATTTAAAGATTTACTTGGCTCAATCCCGGTAATTTCTTTAATTTTTGCTTGAACTGCTGGGATTCTTGATGAACCACCAACTAAAATAATTTTATTTAACTCACTTGGAACTAACTTAGCATCATTTAAAGCATTTTGCATTGGTAAAACAACACGATCAACTAAACCTTTTGTAAGCTCATTAAATTTATTTCTAGTAATTTCAACCTCTAAATTTTTAGGTCCGGTACTTGTATTTGTAATAAATGGTAAATTTACAATTGTTGTAATCATAATTGATAATTCAATTTTAGCTTTTTCAGCTGCTTCATTGATTCTTTGCATTGCAACCTGATCATTACTTAAATCAATTCCTTCAGCTTTTTTAAACTCTTCTAAAATATATTTAGCAACTACATCATTAAAATCATCGCCACCTAAATGATTATCACCTGAAGTAGATAATACCTCAATTACCCCATTTCCAATTTCGATAATTGAAACATCGAACGTTCCACCACCAAGGTCAAAAACCATTACTTTTTGGCCATAGCTGTTTTCTAAACCATAAGCCAAGGCAGCTGCCGTTGGTTCGTTAATAATTCTTTTAACATTTAAACCAGCGATTCTTCCAGCATCTTTTGTTGCCTGACGTTGAGCATCATTAAAATAAGCTGGTACAGTAATAACTGCATCATTAATTGGTTCATGTAAATAAGCTTCCGCATCAATTTTTAATTTTTGTAAAATCATTGCTGAAATCTCTTGCGGACTATAATTTTTACCATTGATTCTTTTTCGATAATCTGTTCCCATTTCTCTTTTTATTGAAACAATAGTATTTTGAGGGTTAGTTACTGCTTGTCTTTTAGCATTTTCACCTACTAATCTTTTACCATCATTTGTAAAAGCAACAATACTAGGTGTCGTTTTATTTCCTTCGGCATTAGGAATAATGACAGCTTTGCCATCTTCCATATAAGCCATACAACTATTTGTAGTTCCTAAATCAATTCCAATTACTTTACTCATTAATTAACATCTCCTTTTATTAAAAGCAACAACAACTTAATAAACAGTTAATCATCATGATACTATAACAACATTGAATCGGATCACCAAATGGCGAACCATATGTTTCTTGACCTTGTTGATACTGTCTTTGTCCCCCACGGAGCTGTTGTAATAATAACATATATTGTAAATTACCTGGTTCCATTTGCGCAGCTGTTTGAGCATATTCAACTGCTGTAATGTTATTACCAATTCCATTCATAGCAATAGCACTATAATAGAACCACATTGCATTTCTTGTTTTAATCTGATCTAAAACATTTAAAGCTTCTTGATATCTTCTTGCATTTATAAAACCAGCCGCTTCATTAAAAGCACTTTGGTCATTTGTATATTGATATTGATAACTAGATTGTCCGTTATACCCCGCACTTTGACTATTACCATATGTTCGATTAGTAAAGCCTTTTTTACGCTCATCCATAATCGTTTTATATGCAGTCTGTACTTCTTTAAATTTTTCAGTATACGCTGCTTGATTAGGGTTGTTGATATTAGCATCAGGATGGTATTTTTTACTTAGCGTACGATATGCTTTTTTTACTTCATCATCAGTTGCATCTGGTGATATTCCTAATATTTGATACGGGTTCATCATTTCCTACCTTCCAATCGTTTTTGTTTAACCATTTCATATCTTGTCCATACCCCACCATATAAAATATTTCTTATTAGTGAAGCATTTTCAATAATCGGTAATCTTTCAAAAGCCATTGTAGCTTCTGAAATCATTAATTCTAAAATTTCTTTACTTCTATTTTCAAAATCATCTGTTTGATACAATTCTTTAAAAGGATTAAAAGTTCCTTTTTTTAAATCACTTTCTATATCTTCATAAGCATCTATAAAATAAATAAATTTTCCTAAATAAAAACCAAGATGGTACAATTCATCATACCATTCATCATTTTTATAAGCACATATTTCGCCCATAACTTTACCAAAATGATTAGATATTTCATCAAGATTAACCTTATCTTGCTTTTCAGATAAATTTATTTCCTGTAAACAAGCCTCAATCTTAGCTACTTTATCAGGATATTCATCCTTTACTTCTTGATAAGCTTTATTAATTAACTTCTTATAAGCTTGTTTAGAAACTTTTCGTTCATCTTGCCAATCATCTTCACATTTAAAATAAGTTAAAACTATGGTCATCTTAGCTGCATAATCAACACATTCGTTATAACGGGTTAAATGTTTTTTCATCGGATGAACTATACAACGTCTTTGTTCAACCTTTGTTTCTGGTTCATATAATCCAGACAATAAGATACTAATAAAATTTAAATCAAAATTCAAGGAAATTTGGGCTCTAGCCCCATATTTTTCCTTTAAGACTTTACATAAGCCACAATAATAAGAATGATAAACATCATATTCCTTAAATTTTAATTCTGGTTTGTTAACAACTACATAGCCAAACATCTTACGTTCTCTTTTCAAATTTATTTTGACAGCTTGGACAAGTAACAATTACTTTCCCATGTCCTTTAGGTACCCGTACTTTTTGTTTACAGTTAGGACAACTAAAATATTTATGACTTGGATCTTGACGATTCATTAATTTTAACTCTAACCATCTGCTTAACGGTTTAAAGAAATTTAAATATTTTTCATTTTCACGATTACGAGCAAAAATATTTTTAGAAAACATTCTAAAAATTGCAATTAACCATGAAGCATATGCAATAAAAAGAATTATTGGGCTTTGAATAAATAAAGTAATAACAAAGCAAGCAACACAAATGATCATTAAAAAACTATTTAACTGATCTATCCCATATCTTCCTTGCATAAATGCATTAAATCTTTCTCTCATTACTATTCCCCATTTCAATGTATTCAGTATATTTATCAAATATTAACTATTAATGAACTGTAAATAAAAGTTTTATTAAATATGGCTATTCATCAACAAAAAAGAAGTGTCATTATTAACTGACACCTCAATCCTTACAAAATTTCTAAAACACAGCTTTTACTCTTATTTTATCATAGTCAAAATTTCTTCTAGTGGTTGATCGCTTGCTAGCATCTTAAAAATCAATTCATACTCACCAACTTCTAAGTTAGCTAAAATATCAATATCCTCATCTGGATATTTTATCTTAAATAATTGTAATGTTAAATTTTTAATCTCTTCTTTTTTACCAAGCTCAATTCCTTCTTCTTTGCCACGCAAATAATTAGCTTTCATTTCACTATTTTTGGCTTGAATGTTTAATTCCCGATTATATGCTGCCAGCCTTAATTCTTCATCCTGATTGAATCTTTCCATCTTGTCTTTCATTATCCCGATCACCTTCATCTTCTCTAGCCCCATTATATCATCTGTTATTCCATTTGCAAAGATATAGATCGCCAGCTCCAATTCACTGAACTTATCTAATCCCTGATACTGTTTAATTACATTGATATATGGTAATTGGACATAGACTCTCGTCGTTAGATTGTTCTTTTCCAGTTTTCCTTTTTTATTTCGGCTTTGATATGTATCATATAGGGTTAGATTATCACTATCAACATCATTGATAAAGATTATCTGATAGACTGGATTGATGTTTTGATAACGGTCTCCCTTTTTTTCCTGCTGGCTTAACAGTTTAGCTCCATATAATTGAAAACGATGGCGCTGGGTTGGTGAAAAGATTGAATTTTGCATTTCAATATCAATCTGTTTACCTGAGGCTACGGTTACTCTAATATCTAAGATCATATCTTTATCTTCAACATGGTTACAGCTTAAATCGGGATTTAATACTTTAATATCATGACATTCGATCTTTAAAATACCTTCAATAAACAGTTTTAATAAATAAAGAGAGTCATGATCTTGATCATTAGCTAATGAGTATTTAAAAAGAACATCACTTTTAAAATCATAAATCTTTTTATCTGTTTCTTTCATAAAAAACCTCCTTTGTTATTTATATACATTTACAAAAGAGTTTTTTTCTTTTATTAATTGAATTAAAATTTTGGGCAATAAAAGAAGTGCCATTATTAACTGACACTTCTAGCTTTTACAAAATATATTAACTTACAGTTTTTTTAGTAATCAAATTTTTTATTTTAACGAAGAGATAAGATACACTGTTTAAAAAGAATACATAAGTAATAACTAGCTGGTATCTATCAATCAATAAACAATATAATAAAACCAGTCCTGTTAAAATACATTTATATACCCAATAATGTTCATCAAATAGATAACTAATAATTGCCACAAACATTAATACCATTGCTACAACCATAACTATCCGATTAATAAAAATATCTGATAACATAAATAATATGATAGCTTCACTTGTCGTTAAAAGATAACAATTTACAGGTGTTTTAGAATGATAGCCACCCAATAGCATTCTTATTGGTGTGTAAAATATCAAATATAGTATCGAAAACTTTAAATCTATTAATAACCAACCAATTACAAATACACTAGCCATACATAATAGATTAAAACCAATTACAAATACACCATAATCACATACTTCTTTATCTTCATCACTAATAATATTCTGTTTTATAAAATACTGACTTATCTTATCAATCATCATCTTGCTCCATTTTAAAACTTATTCTAATTCCTCTTATTTGACAATCATCCAGGTTATACATAACAGGTAACCACGGATTTTCATCTAGAAACATTTTTAATTCATCTAAATTAACTATTCCATCACGATAGATCAATTTAAACACTACAAAGCCATTTTCTTCGCTGATATCAATTTTCAAATACTTACATTCTCTAAAAAAATCCAATGTTCTTTGAATAAAATTTATCAATCCCAAATCATCATAAAATTGATTCTTGTTAATCAATACAATATTACTAATATCGATTCCAGTCATTACCATCTCATTTATTTTTACACTATATAATGTATCAAAAACATGATTTCCAGTATCAATAACCAATTTGTGCTTTAAAACCTGATTTTTATAATAATCTATTATCTTATCTATCGATTCATAGTCCTGTTTCTTTAAATATTCTTCAATTTTAAAGACAGTATAAAACAAACGATGATCCAATGCCTCAATTTCATTTTTCACATTGCTTATAGCATAATATTTTTGTCTTTGAAATTCTTCCTGTTGCTTATCTTTGATTAATTGCATCTTTTCACGATGTTCTTCATTAATTAAATTAACGATATACATAAACATAATACATAAAACCAGTAATAGTATCATATTAAGTTCGAAAAATATAGTACTACTGTTATTAAATAGAATTCCATAAAATGTACTATAAAGCAAAATAAGTAGAATTATTTCAAATACAATAACTATCTTCCACTTTGTTATCTCTAAAGTCAAAGCTAATTTATCTTTATATTTTAATAAAATGATATTACCAAGTAACTGCAACACTTTGCATAAAATGCACTCAATAATATATGTATCTTTAAAAGTAAATAAATCACAAATATATATACTTATTACACTATATAACATTATTAATGCTTCTTGGAGTAAAACAATATAAATATGCTTAAAAGTTAGATTTTTTGAGAAGATATAAATTAATATAAGTATTAATATTATACAAAAAATTGTTAAAAATATCTCAAAATAATTTATAAACTGGGATACTTCTAAAATAATAAATTCTGCCAGTGTCGAGATAATGATGAATTTATTTTTATTATCTTTAAAATCAAAAAACTCAGCAATGAACCAAACAAATAATAAAGATTCAATAAAATTAATAACTGTATCGAATATTATCATTTAAGTAAATACTCCTGATAAAATTGATCAAATTTATTTTTATAAACTCTACCAATAACTAAATCTTCATTATTTATCATAATCAAATGTCCTTTTCGATATGACGTCAAATGATCAATGTTAATAATAAAAGAACGATGAATCTGAATAAATTTATCATCAGGAAGTAATTGATCCCAGGCTTTAAGGGTCCGATTATCAAAATATGTTTCATTAGCAGTAACGACTTTTATTTTATGATCTTGACTTTCCAAATAAATGATCTGATTTAAAGATATTTGGGTTCTACTCATTTTATAATTTAAATCAATAAATGTATCATTGTTTTGAAATTCTTGATCCACTATTGAATAAAAAATATTTAAATCTTTTTTATAGCTAGTTTTTCTAATAAAATAATAAGCACGTAAATTATATGAATCATGAATTAAATCATTATGAGATGAAACAAAAATTATATAACAATTCTTTTGATTTTGTTTTATTCGATTAGCCAAGTCATAACCATTAATATTGTTTAAATCAATATCAATAAAATAAAAAAGATATTGATTAGCATTAATTAGATTAAAATAATTATCATCTATTATGTCTATTTCAACATCTTCATCATATTTACAAAAGTGAATCAATAAATCATTCTTCATTGCCGTTGCAAATTGAAGATCATCATCAATTATCACTAATTTCATTCTAATCCCTCCCTAATACATCTATTCTAACATAGCTAGACTATTTTTTTTGATATTTCTGTAATTTTTTTGGACATTCAGGTTCATAGTGACCATAACGTGATGGCGTCATTGCTGCAAAAACTGCCGCAAAATTTACAAGACCGAATAATACTTTTAACATTTTAGTTTTCATATAATTCCTCCTGATAGATAGCTAAATTATTTTTGATTTCATGAAGTTAAACCACTTTATCCCAATTAGCTCAACTTAATAATTATGTATTAGGGGGTCATAAATTATTTTTTTGCTATCTAATCATCATTAATAATTACATAATTTGACTAATTTTGTAATTATTTTACTGAAATAAATATTTACTTCGTAAAAGACTTTTTCTGACGGTTTTACCGTTATAAATTATCGTATCCTCTATTCAAGGAGGTACTTTATGACTTTTGGAAAAGATCTCAAAAAATTTCGTGAAGAACGCAAACTAAGTAGAAAAGATGTAGCGCAAGCATTAAATATTTCCTATTCAACATTAACTGATTATGAAAATGATAATATTGATATTCCCTTATCAAAAGCTATGAAATTATTCAATTTTTATCGAATAAGCTTAGAGGCATATATGATTACATCTGAAGAATATGTCAACATTAAAGATCTAAGTGATGTATCTAAAGATAAAATATTTACTACTATTAGAGAAGACCAGCTAAAATATAAAAAATAATTTCTACTTCTAATCAAGGATATTTTATTCTTGATTTTTTGTTGTTGGCGTAACAATCATGTCGTTTAGATAATTTACAACTCTTTAAATAATTGAATTGATATTATATGTATGTAAAAAGAATTATGCATGGTTCAAATATAGTACAGACAATAAAAAATTACCATATTTAAAAAGGAAAATAAAAAATGAAAAAATTGAATAAATTAGTAATTTCTTTTGTAACAACTTTGATGATTTTAAGTGGTACATTATTTTCAGTTAGCGCAGATTCTGTAAAAACAGGTGGTATGACGGTAATGGGAGACTATACTTGGGCTGTTGCACAAATGAAAGTATATTATGTGGCTTCTACTAAAAAAGTAACTGGAGCTAATACACAAGTTACATACAAATTTCCAGCTGCAACAAATGTAGTTAGCAAAGTAACTGCAGTTAGAGAATATTCTGCATCAGGTAAGTTAACTGCTAAAGTCAGTGGTGTAACTAAAAGTGATACAGTAACTGTTTCAACAAAATAACAAGCAATTAAAGTGGATTATTACTAATAAGTAATAATCCTGTTTTGATAGTAAGGAGATGTTTAGTTTGATTGAATTGAAGAAATTTAATTTTAATTATGGAAAAAATACAGTATTTAGTGATTGTGATTTTGAATTACCAGAAAATGGATTAATAGCTATTACCGGTAAAAGCGGTTCAGGAAAATCTACATTATTGAAGATAATAACCGGACAATTAAACATTAATCAAGAGTGTATTGAATCACAGATAGATAAAAATGACATCATATATGTTGATCAGTTTGCATCATTGAAAAAAGATATAAATATTAAAATGCATTTTAAACTTATCAGTAAAATTTATAATCGTAGTTTTGATTTAGAATTAATAAATAAAGCAATGATGAAAGTTGGATTAAATTATTTAAATTTAGATATTTTAGTTGGCAAACTTTCGGTTGGTGAAAGAAAACGATTAGCAATAGCTCTAGCACTATTTGCTGATGTGAAGTTACTAATCATTGATGAACCGACATCATCTCTAGATTTTACAATAAAACACCAATTAATGGAATTGCTTAATGAAATTTCAAAACATAGAACAGTTTTAATAGCTACCCATGAAACTGAATTTGATGATTTATACGATTTTAAATATGAAATTAGTGATAAAAAAATAAATTTAATTTTTGGTAATAATATCACAAAGAATGAAATTACAAACAGTAACAATTATAAACGTAATTTATTTAAGATAAGTAGATATATAGGAACTAAAGAAAAAATCGGCTTATTGGTTCTTGTAGTTGTATTATTATTTGTCTCTAATTTGACTGTTTTTCAACAAATACAATTAATTTTTGAATCTCAAAAAGTTTCTGAAATAACAAATAATATGACAAAGAATAACATATTTGCTACATTTGAGTGTGTTGATCGTGATTTATTGCCATCTGACTATACATATTCTAGTTACTATGATACTGGTGCTGAAATTAATTTAGAAACAGTTTCTAAAATAAAAGACACTGACCATGTTATAAATGTATATCCTTATTATCAATTGGATAGTACTGATTATTTTACTCGTCTTAAAGATGTTGATAATACCATATCTAAAGTTACAATTTTAAAAAATAATCAGGATTTTATGAGTTTTGAATTAGATAGTTCCAAGATGTCTACTCCTTCAATAGTACCATATTATGATGAAGAGATAATTAATAATAAACATTTATCAGGAAATTATATTAACGAAGATGCTGCTAAAGAATTAAATCTAACTGAAGAAGATTTTGAAGACAAAATAACATTATCAATAGAAGTTGGTATGCCGATATGTTCAACAATTGCCAATGATCGTATAACATATTTTGAAAATAATGTTATGCAAGATACAAGTTATGAATTTGTTGCTAATAACATTATTTATGATAAAAAAACGGTTACTGTTGATATTGATGGAATTTTAAGTAACAAAGAATATGAAAATTATTATAATAGTAATGGTATTGGTGGTTTGATATATGTTAATTATAATGAACTAAAAGATATTGTAGCAAGTAACAATACTAAAGATATAAATTCAAGGATAAGTTTGCATGAAGAACAAAATGAAGAAATAACAGATTTGATTCCAAGTAATTATAATATTATTGTTGATGATGTTAATAACATCGAAAGTGTTAAGGATCAAGTATTAAAACTAAATAAAAGATTATTAACATATATCCCATATAGTTATTATGATGAAGTAGTATCAACGCAAAATAGTAATATCAATAATTCAATTATACTAACAATTGCATATAGCTTATTATCGGTAGCAGTAATATTAATGATTTTATATCGATATAATACGACTAGAAAGAATGATATTGTCTTTTATCAAGGGGTTAGTCTAGACAAAGATGAGATTATTAAGTTGTATTCCATTAATATGTTAAAAGCAATGATAGTATTTTCTTTGATGAATATATTTATTTACTATATGCGAATTGATTATATCGGTGTATATTTCAAAGTTAGTAAAATGTGGTTGTTTTTTATTTTTGCTATAGCTAGTATAATAATTGGGATAGCTATTTTATGTATCAATTATTTCTTTATCAGGTATATAGTTTATGATAAAGCTAAGTAATATAAATATTAGTTTTGAACGACCTATTTTTATTAATACACAAATAGAATTAACCGCTGGAGCATTTAATGTTTTAATTGGAGAAAGCGGTTGTGGTAAAACAACATTATTAAATGAAATCGGCTTATTAAATGAAAAGTTAAATAGTGATTATTTATTTTTTGATAACAAATTAAATGATCATAGTGATTTTGCACTTAAACGCAGAATTGATATAGGATATGTTTTTCAAGAGAATTATCTTTTTGAAAAATTAACAGTTAAAGAAAATATTATTTTTGCTGCAAACTTATCAGGTATTGAATTAAGCGATGATGAAGTATATGAATTATTGAGCAAGACAAAAACACAAGAATTAATAGATAAAAAAATTAATGAATTATCTGGCGGCGAACGACAAAGAGTGGCAATTAGTTTTGCTTTAGCAAAAAAACCTAAATTATTGTTATTTGATGAACCGACATCATATTTAGATCAGGAAAACTGTTATTTAGTTATTGACGTGATACAACAAATTGTTCATTCAAATGAAACTATCGTATTTGTTGTAACCCATGATAAAAGAGTTATTGCTAGTGCAGATAATATTTTTAAAATAAAAGATAATAAGATTGTATGTGATAAGAAAATTAAAAATTATTTAAAATTTAATGACTTATGTAAAAGAAATAATATTCTAAGTAAAAAAGCGATAAAAGGATATATATCAAAGTCTAAAAAGCATATTTCAAAATTATTATATTTGATTCTATCATTGGTGACAGTAATATTATTATTTAATGTTGGTTATAGCAATTATTATAAAGAATATGTAGAAAAAAATATCATTAATAACACTATGGAAGAAATTAGAGTTTACTATGGGCCAAATAAAAGAAAATCTGTAAATGATATTAATAAGTATATTTCATATGATATTTTAAATAAAATTAAAAATATTGATGGCATTAGAGATGCCATTCCTTTTTATGAAATTAATGCTCATTGTAATGACAACGAGATATTAATTCAAACTTACTGTAACGAATTAAGCTCTAAAGTAAATAAGTCTTATGAAAACAATTCAAATATATATGTTTCAAGCAGTATGAAAGGTCTATTAGATAGCGACGAATTATCATTTATGTGTTTTGATAAGTTATATGATTTAAAAATAAATGGTATCTTAGAAGATACCTATCAAAATGGTTATAGTGATAATGGCAATAAAATAGTATATATCCCAGTTTCTAAGTTTAATGAATTATTTTCCGATAGTGTTGAACCATATTTATACATTCTTAGATTTGATAATAGTGTTGATTTCAACAAGGTTGTCGAACAAATAAAAAATATAGATAATGAAATAACTATTTATTCAACAATTGACATTGATAAATTACAGTTGTTGAATAGTCAATTATTAGCTGGTGTAGAAAATATAGTTAAGGCAATAATGGCATGTATCATAGTTTTAATTATATATGATAAATCAAGGCTGATTATTTCAAGAAAACATGAGCTTGCATTATTGTATGCTAATGGACTTAGTAAAAAAGAAATCATAAGGATATTATTTATAGAATCGCTTGATTATTCTATTTATGCTTTAGTAGCAGCAAATATTGTTTCAGTAGTAATTTTATTATTATTCTATGATTGTACATTTAATACATTTATTTCAATAGTGATACTCAATACTATTTTATTTGTTAGTTTAAACTTTATTATGCTGGTAGTTAGTAATTATTTATTAAATAGATTTAGTATTAAAGCACTATTAGAAGAGTAATAAAAATTATCTTAATATATATTTAGAAATAATGATACTTTAATTTAAACTATCGTAAAGGCAGTTATAGCTTTAATTCTCTAGAGGCTGAGCATCAAAATAAAGGTAGAAATATAGTGACGTATAGTTACTGATTTCTACCTCTTATATTTATTATGTTTTTCCTGACTAGGGTAATGTAATAAATGATATAGGTATTAATCTTTTAGTAGTTTAAAAACAATTCCTGCCATTTTATTATCAATATTGAATTTTTCTACGTCAATTTTTCTTAATTGATACAAGATTATTAACTGATACAAAATTAATCTTCAAAATAAAAACAAAATTATTGACATTAATTTCATAAGTTTTCAAATCATTAATTTTATTACCAAATATCACACTAAATACATAATTGCTATATAAATAATTAGATGTTATTATAAGAATATAAAAAGAATTGATTTAAAAAATAAATATAATAAAAACTAATAATCCACATACTCCCCAATTTATAATACTGTAATTTTAAACAATAACATAAATAATAAATATGCTAAGGTATATTTATCAAAAGAAAAATTTTGTTATGAAAAAACATCGTTTATTAATAATTGGAACTTTATGTATTTGCATAGCAGTAACTCTTATTTTTATCTGATATTAAAGAACTCATAAATTTTCCTATTTACTCACTTCAATATTATTACATCTTATAAAACTATTAGTTTTGATATCGATTTGACTACTCCCGAATCAAAAATAAATCTAAAAATTAAACTTGTTGCATTACCAATCCCAAAGAAATATACAGTATACCTTCGTTTTTGAAAATTATAAGAATAATTCAGCCAATCTGAATGTATCTATACTGCTAATTATTACAATTTTCAAGATATTGGTAACAGTTTTAGATTTGATATTGAAAGTGAAATGGTAAAAAACAAAGAAAATTGTTTCATTGAATTTGAAAAAAGTGATTAATAATAGATAAAATGTAAAACTGCTTGTTTTAAAACTACACATTTTATACATGATAAGTTTAGAGGTTAATTATGGAAATTTTAAGAATAGAAAATGTTAATAAAAGTTATAAAAATAAACAGGTATTAAAAGATATAAATATGAATGTAAATCAAGGTGAAATTGTTGGTTTAATTGGAAAAAATGGTTCTGGTAAAAGTACCTTAATGAAAGCTATTTGTCAGTTAATTAATATTGATAGTGGCACAATTAAAGTTCTTGATCTTGATGTTACTAAAAATCGTGAAGATGTTTTAAAAGTTATGAGTGTCATTATCGAAGGACCGTCACTCTATCCTAATTTAACTGTTAAACAACAGATTGAAGCTAATGGTGATTTAAGAAATCTTAGTAAAGATGATGTGCTAGAAGCTTTTGAATATATCGATTTTGGCAAAGATATTAAATTAAAAAATAGAAAACTATCTTTGGGAATGAAACAGGAAGTAGCACTAGCAATGGCTTTTATGAATAAATCAAAATTATATTTATTAGATGAACCAATTAATGGCTTGGATTTTGATAATGTGATTAAATTTAGAAATCGAATTATTAAAGAAAAAGAAGCTGGAGCTGCAATATTAATATCCAGCCATATTTTAAAAGAACTAGAAGTAGTTGCTGATCGTTTTGTTTTCATTCACAAAGGTAAGATTATTGGTGAAGTAAAAAATGATCATGATGATATTGAAGCTTTATACCGGGAGATGATCAATAATGAAGAAACTAATCAAATTTGAATTAATCCAACGGAAAAAATATCTGATAATCATCGCATTAATGATCATTATTACTAGTTGGTATCTAATTATGATGAATGATTTTGAACAAGTTTCCCTAAATTATCTGACAAGTTCATATGAAATTGAACAAATTGAAAATGATGATGAATTTTATGAAATTGAAAGAGATTTTTATCGAGCTCGAAAAAATAACGATAGTAATCTTTATTTAGAGACGAAAATTAAGGAAAATGAATATTATTTAAGTAATCATACAGTTGGTAGCAATGAAACTAGACAGTATTATCAAAATGAAAATAGCTTTAATCAGTACTTAATTGAAAATAATATTGATACGATGAATATGATTAATACTAGCTACAATAAATTAGAATCAATTAATGGTGTTAGTAGCATCTATCAAACTACAAGTATTATCATTTTGATATTAATGCCATTAATTACTTTACTTATTAGTTGCTTAGTTTTTTATCTTAAGCCAGTTACATATAATTATTACATGACATTACCATATCCTAAAAACAGATTATTACAATCTAAATGGATAACTGCATTTATTATTAATATTGTAATATTATTATCGACTGTTATTACTGCCTTTATCATTGGAACAATAATTGGTGGTGTTGGTGATTTTAGATATCCAATTGTAACTAATTATCTAAATATCAATGATGCAAGTCAAACAATAATCAGCTTTTATCTGTATTTACCTTTAGTATTAATAGTAGCAGCAGTTAAAATCGCGTTTTATACAACTTTAGGAATGCTGTTTATCTACATTGTAAAAAATAAATGGATTTCACTTTTAATAAGTGGTTTTATTGGTATTGTTCCTGCCGTCTATTTTTTTAGTTTAGATTATACATATCACAGTAATCTAATTCCGTTTGTTTTTGATAATAGTCATGCTCTAATTACTTATGGATATAGTCCTTTAACTTTAGTAAGTTATTTTATTGGCATAGTTATTTTAGGATACTTTTGTATTTATATTTCTAAAAAGCTATTTTGAGGTAAGCGATTATGAAAAAACTAATTAAATTTGAAGCAATTAAAGCATGTCATAATACCCTCTATCTAGCAATAGCAATAGTTATCTCTCTTATTTTATTGATCCATATGCTTTATTCATTTAACTATTATCATCCAAGTTATGTTACAAAGCAGCAAAACAATGCTAAAACACAACTGCAAACAAATCAGAATTTAAATGATGAAATTATGCTTAGCTATCAAAGAATAACCGGAAACATATCCTGGCAGGATATTTATCAAAACTATAATGAAATTGATAGTTATAATCAAGGAATGATAACAGATCTAGATTATGATAGTCAAAGTAATATTGATTATCGAAATTATCAATTAAAATATCAAATTAACCCTGATGATAATAGCGGTGGTAACTGGTTAATTAATTTATATGATGGATTTTTAAAATATGTTGTAATTGTTATTATCATCTTTTCTAGTTTAAATATTATCTTAGTTGAATTTCAAGAACAAACAAGTAATTATTTATTTTGTTTAGGATATAGTTATAAAAAAATCTTTTTATCAAAATTAATAATAAATTTTATAATTATCATTATAACAGCAATATTACCAATGATAATCTTTTATCTTATTTATTCATTGATTGGCGGCTTTACAAATCCTCATACTATTTATCAAACTAGTTCAATGTTTGCCACAATTAAGATAAACTATTTATCATTTATAACTGTTAATCAATTGTTATTATTAAATTTAGTAAAGCTATTAATTAGTTGTATTGGTATTAATATTATCATATTTATAGTTATATACTTTACCAAAATAAAATATTTTAAATAATTAAAAAATAACGCAAACATAGCCAGGATAACCCTGGCTATATTTGCTTTGATGAAATAATGAAGTCAAAACATTTTATATAATAATTAACTTCTCCACATATTATATTTTACTGCTTATAATTAAACTTCCTATGCCCCACTTTATATACAATTTATAACTTGTATATATACTTATTTTTTAAATATCCTGGATAATAATCTATCTTTCCCCTTTCCTTTCCTGATTAATATTTAAATAATAAGATTCTCCCACACTAATTCAAAAATGATTATTACTATAACCATCCTTTAATAATAATATATCACAAATTAATAATTATTATGGCAATATTTCACTAAGCGTCGTTTTTTTGCATCAAACGTTAATTTTTATATTAAAAACAATCTTATCATCAGGATAATCGATAAATATTACCCCATTATATTTATTTACAATACTATTAATAATCTTTAAGCCCAATCCATGTTCTTCGCCTTTATTAACAATAAAATTAGGCTTTTGACGTACTGTATTAGTTACACGAATAACTAAAATATCATTTTGATAACTTACTATGATATCAACCTTACAATCTGTCATCATCGCTTCTTTACAAGCATTGTCAATTAAATTGAACAATAAAGACATTAAGTCTTTATCATTAAAAACTAACTCCTTAATTGATAAATCATAAGCAAAATCAATTTGTGGATATTCTTGCTTTTTGACAAATAAACATGAATCAACAAAAATATTACCACTAATTACAAAATCACTATTTTCAACATCAGTAAATACTTCATCAATATATTGCTGGTATTTCTTTTCCTTATCAATACTTTCTAAAATCATCTGATGATTTTTTAAATCATGACGAATCTTTCTTAAATTTTCACTTTCCTGACGATAAAAATCAATATATTTTGAAATATACTGATTTGCCATCTTAGCCATCAACAAATCCTCATTTTTTATCGTTGTTTCAATATATAACGATAATACTTTTAAAAACAAGATCCAAATAACTAACAAGGCAACAACAATAAACGCATTTAGATCATACAAACTTTCAACACCAATAATAAAAATTATCATTAATGCATATAACACAAAGAAATTAAATATAATAAATAAATTAGCTTGATGGTCTAAAAGTTTTTCACCTGGTAAAATTTTTAAACGCTTTAACACTATCAATAAAACTATCGCTAAAATATTAACTGAAAAAACCATAACTATTCTTTGCCATGAACATGACATCGCCAATGCTCGATTAAAGCCAAAAAACAAATTACTTAAATGAATATATGCATTAATACTAAAAATATAAGCTACATTAAAAACTGAACTATAAAAAGCATTCTTCTTTACAAACTTTCCTAACAGACAACTAACATAAACAAAATCAAATGCCCAAATACATGTATTAGAAACCATATATTCTTGTAAAACTAAAGAATTTGTTCCTGTCAATAAATAATTTATGATCGAATAAAAAAATCCTAAACATAGAATCTTTTTAAACGCAATTTTTCTTTTAGACAAAAACATTAAAACAAAGGTAAGAGAAATCACATAGACTAAACAAAATAAATACTCTAATAAATTAGCAATCATCTGTATTTTCCAAAAAAGATTCGTTTTATCAAAGTACGATTACGAACACTTACTTCAAAACGACTATTAACCCCTTCTAAATAAACATTATCATTTTGAAAATCAATAATTTTATTTTGGTTTATAATTGTATCCCGATTAATCTTTATAAAACGATTATCTAATTTCTCTCTTACTTTTTTTAATGTCACATTTTTTATCATTAAACTTTTATTTTTATAAACAATCGAAACAATTCGTCCCCCTAAAAACTGGCAATAAATAATATCATTAATTCTAACCAATGTTTCTTGACCATGAACATTAAAACTAACCGTATAATTATCTTTAATTAATGTTATCATTTCATCAACTTTATTATATAACTCATTTTCTAAGTTGCTTTTAGAAATATATCCATAAACATTTGGTCCAAACGCTTCTTTAATTCGTGTATCATAATTAGTAATAAAAACAATTTTAGTATCAAGATTCTTTTTAGAAAATTCAATTCCATCAACATCAGGCATATCAATGTCCAACAAAATAAAATCCAAATCACGATCTATTTCTTTAACCGAACGATATAAAAATAATGATAACCCCTGATAATGTGTTTTTAATTTATCATTGATTACTGTTAGCCAATTTGGCTGATCATCAATTATCCCTATTTTAATCACACTATCGTCCTCCATATTTATCATAAAAATAGCTGTAATAATCTATCTATAATTATTACAGCTCCCATTTCAAAACCATTTATATTAAATATGCTGGTTGCGGCATAATAACTTATTTAAAACTATCCAAATTACTAAGATTATTAATCCATAATAAAATACTTCACTTAACATAACATAATTACTCATTAAACAATATCCATAATACATAGATATTAATAAAGCAACTGTGTTTAATAAAAATAAAACAATTAGATTCCCTCGATAACGCACTAATTTTAAATAATGAACTCCTGCTAAGATACCAGCACTTAATAAAGTTATTATATAACTCGCTAATGAAGAAAACTGCATATTCATACAAACATTTAAATAAAGAATAGCAACAGAAATTATCGGCTGAATAAAATAATAACAAATTCCATAAAATAGCCCTTTATTAAGTTCTTTACACATTGTAGCAATTATTAAAATATTAACGGGATAAAACGCTACATATCCAACAGTATTTTTAGTTAGGTCCATTGATAATAGAAAATAATTAATAATAATACTAATTACACTAATAATCATAATTTTATTTTTATTATCATCCAATAGATGAACTATTTGAAGCATCGCTGCTATAATAATAATCTTAACCATTTCTTCTAATAATATAGTCATTGTATTAATTCCCTTTCCCATGTTATTAGATTATTTGTTAGTAAATATACTTTTTTATATTATAGCGTGAAAATAGGATTTTAGCAAATTATGACTTTTTTCTTGTTAAAATGATAAAAATCGCCATAAAAAAAGAAGTATTAAAGACACTAGCCTATATACTTCAATCTTAAAATATAATATTATAAATTATTCATATTTATGAGCCATTTTTGGCTCCATGTAAATAATATGTTTGACATTTCTTTAAAATCAATAACTCCACCATTTTTTATCGTTAAAAAAGTATCAACAATAATACGTTCTTCAGATAAAACAATTTCTAATAATTCACTTTGCTGTCTAATATAATGACCTGTTTGTTTAAAATAAATTGCTTGAACAACAAAAGATGCTGCTTTATATAACCCCTTTAAAATATCTTCACTTTTATCATACAACATATTATGTACACATCCATGATAAATATTGCATACACCTGTTTTAATTGCTCTATTTAATGCAGTATCATCAATCAATACCAATAAATCATCAAGGCTACCTTTTATCGGCTTAGTATCATAATAAAATTGGAAAAGATCGGCAGCATCCCAATTCATCAGTTCACCTTTTCCAGAAAGAAAACCACATATTAATTCACGATATGATAAAGTATCCAGCATTCTATCATAAATTTGAAGATCATTAATCGTCAATTCATCAAGTATTACCACCATGTCAATATCACTATTTTCAGTTGCTTCACCTCGAGCATAACTTCCCTGAATCCCAACAAACCATACCCGTTGTTTAAATGTTTCATCCAATGCTTTCAAGAAATATTTCATCCAGATATCTATATCAATCATTTTTAATCACCTCACCTTTCATATATTAGAAATTCAAAAACTATTACATTTTAACTATTTTTTTAATAGTATTTGCTGTTCTTATCGTTAATCTATTACTGATATCAATACTGGCTGTTTTTTGCCACCAGTTTGTTTTTCGGTACTCCTTCCTATTAAAAGACCAGAAAATTACATTATCATAATTTTCAATCTTTTCCAATTCTTTTTTAGGTTCACCAATTTCATCATATACTTTTGAAAATGTAGCCGGAGCTAAAATAAAAATAAGATTATCATAAATTTCTTTATTGTCAGTTCCCCACCAATCAGGTGCATGATTTAAAATATCTTCAAGTCTTGCTTTTGTAATAACCAAAACCGGAATTTCAAAACCAAAACTAGCTTCTAATTTTACCTCAATTTGTTCTTTTAAATACCCCAAATCATCTTTTGCACTTAAAAAAATAACATTACCACTATTTAAATATGTTTTTACTTCCGTAAATCCCCATTTTTCAAACTCTTTTTTTAATTCTGCCATTGGAACCTTATTTTTACCACCTACATTGATTCCTCGCAAAAAAGCTATATATTTTTCCACTTTAATAATTACCTCTATTATAAAATCTCACTCTAATTCCCTGCAAGTATAACATAATCGTTAAATGTATAATTGTCTTTTGCGGATTTTTATATTCATAATATCCAAATTTCACGTCCTATTCATAGTTTCCTAGCAAACAGGTATCATTACAGATATCACACATATTTCTCATTAAGCACACTATCTACATGTTGCTAGTAACATGTAATTATGTATTTCAACAAGAAAGTATTCAAGCTTTCCCTTTATGCAATATAGCGCTCATTTGGATAATATAGGTATAACATTTTTGCCATCTCAAATCCTTGTAAAATAAACGTTCCAGATGCTCTATAGCATAACATTGCTTCGCATCCATATTCCCATTATCGTTTTCTATATGTATATACAATTCCAATTAAAGAACCAATAAAAACCAATGGCGCTAATCTTACAAACAAAAATTCAAAGCCATGCAATAGAGTGCCTACAATTGCCAACTCAGGGTCGTTAAAATTCCAAGTCAAATATTCACTATTAATACCTGCAAAAGCAATAAATACTACTACAATGATTACACACACTGTAATGAACAAACAACGAATTGTTCGAACTCTCATTTCATTTCTTTTCGCAAGCTGAAGATTGATAACTTCAAGTTTTTCAGAAATATTCTTTAAACTTCCCTCATTCAAACTTTCTTCATGTATAGTTTCTCCAAGCAGAGTACTTACAGAAGTATCAAATTCTTCTGCTAATAAGACAAGCAAACTTGAATCAGGAACCGATAACCCTTTTTCCCATTTAGATACTGTTTGCCTTACTACATTTAGCTTTATAGCCAGCTCTTCTTGCGAAAGTCCCTTGGCTTTCCGCAAATTTCTAATATTTTCATTTAACATAACCTGTGCCTCCTTTGTTTTGATACATCTATTAAACATCAAAACAGTCGTTGCCACAAGCAATGCAAATTAACATCTGTTATTATTGTATAAAATTCTAGAACTTACATGTTTTCAATCTCTCTATCAAGCTGAAAGTTGCATTGCATCAGGCTTTTACTTTATAATTAGATACCGCAATTTCACTTATACTTTTTTATAACTATAATTTTCATCAAAAAACTGTAATGAAAGTTCATTACAGTTTCTCACCATTAGATTCAATAACTTCTTTATACCAATAAAAACTCTTCTTTGGTCGACGTTCTAGCGTTCCTTTTCCTTCATCATCTTTATCAACATAGATGAAGCCATAACGTTTACGCATTTCACCAGTTCCAGCACTTACTAAATCAATGCATCCCCAAGGAGTATAACCCATTAAATCAACTTCGTCAATTTCAACAGCATCTTTAAATGCCTTGATATGTTCTCTTAAATATTCAATTCGATAATCATCATTAATAGAACCATCAGCTTCAACTGTATCAATTGCTCCCATTCCATTTTCAACAATGAATAATGGCACTTGATAACGATCGTATAATTCATTTAAAGCTGTTCTAAGTCCTAAAGGATCAATTTGCCAACCCCAATCAGTCATTTTCAAATAAGGATTACGACCACCCTTTAATACATTACCTTCAATTTCTTCCGCATTATTGCCAGCAATTCCAGAAAAATAATAACTAAAACCAATATAATCAACTTTACCTTTAGCTAATAATTCTTCATCACCAGGTTCCATTTTAATAGTAACATTATGTTTATGCCATACAGAAGTACATGTATTAGTATAACGACCACGAACATGAACATCTCCATAATAATAGGTATTATTCATTATATCACGCATTAAAATTTGATCTTCAGGATTACAAGTAGCTGCATACGTTGTTGGATAAATCAACATACAACCAATTTTAAAATCAGGATTGATTTCATGACCAGCAATAACTGCTTTGGCACTTGCAACAAACATATGATGACTAGCTTGTAAGATTGTTTGATAATGTTCTTCCCCTTCTTGATAGATTATTCCGGCTTGATGCCATGGACGTGGAACTTCTAAGCAGCCATTTACTTCATTAAATGTCATCCAGTATTTTACTTTATCTTTATAACGAATAAAAACTGTTTTACAATAACGTTCAAAAAAGTCAACTAATTTACGATTACGCCAAGAACCATATTCTTTTACTAAAGTAAGTGGTGTTTCGTAATGTGATAATGTAACTACTGGTTCAATTCCATATTTCAACAATTCATCAAAAACACGATCATAAAACTCTAATCCCTCTTCATTAGGAGTTTCTTCATCACCACGTGGGAAAATTCTTGACCATGAAATTGACATTCTAAAGCATTTAAATCCCATCTTAGCAAAAAGCTTGATATCTTCTTTATAACGATGATAAAAATCTGTTGCTTCATGACTAGGATAATATGCGTCTTCATGAATATAATCATGAATTTCTCTAGCGACACCATGGCGGGCACCCATTTCTACATCGTTGATACTTAAACCACGGCCACCTTCATTATAACCACCTTCATACTGATTAGCTGCAGTAGCTCCGCCCCATAAAAAGTCTTTCTTTAATTTCATCTTCGTACCTCCAAAACTAACTTAAATTCTAGCATTTATCTTTAATTCATTTAGTTTTTTTCACAATACGAAATATTTATTTTCTTTGCAATCTAGACATTTTGACATCATTTACATAGCCATAGTAAATTTCACCACTATTAATCATATTAAGTAAATCACTTTTTTTAACATAACCGCGAATTCCTATTACTTGAAGTCCATTTTCTTTAATATCCTGATATCTTTGCTTAATTCCTTTGTTTGCTGCCATAGTATCATAATATAAATCACTTTGTTTTATTAAATCAATAAAATCACTATGATCAATTAACACCTTTAATCTAGATAAAACATTTTCTTGTAACATATCGGCAGTATACTCTTCATCTAGATAAAAAGACGGATACTCTTTTTTAAAACTATCTTTTAGTCCATGTCTAACAGCATCATATATTGAAACACCAGCTGCTGTTTGATCACCAGTCTCAGTATCTAATGCTAGCCAGACAAAAGAAGAATTATCATAACTATTGATAAAATCTACTACTTCTTGAGCATTTTTATATTTAGAAAAAGTCAACGAAACATCAAGATAAGCAGATTCTGGTAAATCTTGAATATCACTATAATCTCTAGTTGTCCATTGTTCATATAATGAAGCAGTATATTCATCTAAGTCAGTTTCATTTATATCTAAATATTCATAAACCACTCTACTAAGAAGAATTTGCTCACTATCAACTGTTAATTTAGAACGTTTTATTGTAAAAGTAATATTATCAACATTGTCCCCATATAATGGATCAAAAATTTCCTGAACTTTAGCTTTAATTTGATATCTGCCAAAACCTTCATCACTGCATTCTATTGGATAATATAGCTTTCCTGGAAAATACATATTAATGTAAGTAGCCATTAAAACATCAAAACCATACTGTGTTACACTTTCGTCACTGTTATCAACAATATCATCGATTAAAAATGGATTATAGTACGTTTGTTTAAATAACCAGTCAGTGCCAAAATAGCCCGCGATAACAACACAGATTATTATTATCGTAATTAGTATCTTATGTTTTTTCAGTTTTGTTTTCATATCCTTCCCTCCTATTAAATATTTTTATGTGTCCCTATCTACTTATAATTATACAGGTTATCTTTTAGATTTAATATAAAAAATGCATAAAAGACTATTCGTATTTTATGCACTATTGATATTATTCTGTTTTATGTTTTAAACTCTTACCAATGGTTAACCACATTGTAATATAACAAGCACCACCACCAATAAAATTACTGATTGCTTCAGCAATAAATACTCCATCGATACCAATAAACATTGGTAGAATTATTGTTAGTGGCGCAACGATAATAACTTTCCTAAATATTGAAAAGAAGATAGCTTGTTTTGATTTACCTAAACCAACTGCCACAGCTTGACCAGTCATTTGAAAAGACATCATAAAAAAGCCAAAGAAATATAGACGTAATGCCCGCATTCCATCAACAATTACTTCTTGATTATTACTAAAAATTCTAATAAAAATTTCAGGAAAAATTGTTATTGCCACCCATAATATTAGCATCATTGATAATGCTGCTATGGTAACAAATTTGATTCCTTGTAAAACCCGATCATACTTTTGAGCTCCATAATTATATCCTAATACCGGTTGACAGGCATTTGCTACTCCTTGTCCAGGTAGTGATGCTACTTCTCGTAATGAATTTATAATCGTCATAATCGCAATATATAAATCACCACCATATTGCTGTAAAGTAGCATTACAAACTATGGAAACAATGGAATTAGTAATTGCCATCATAAATCCAGCCATTCCTAAAGAAACAATTCTTATAACATAATTATATTTAAGTTTTAAACAGCTTCTTTTTATTTTTAAGATCGTCTTTTTACTTGTCAAAAACTGTAATGTCCAAAGGGCAGAAACAAACTGTGAAATAACAGTAGCGATGGCTGCTCCTTGAACGCCTAAATCAAAACCAAAAATAAAAATCGGATCTAAAATAATATTAGTTACAGCTCCTAACAAAACTGTCAACATTCCAATTTTTGCAAAGCCTTGACTATTAATAAAGCTATTCATCCCTAATCCAATTAAAACAAATAAAGTTCCTAGTAAATAAATTGTCATATAGTCATTTGCATAACCGATGGTATTAGCACTTGCACCAAAAAGCCACAATAAATCTTCTTTAAAAATAAAACCGACTACCATTAATACAACACTAAAGATAATTAATAGCATAAAAGAATTACCCATTATTTTTTCAGCTTCTTCATTATCTCCGCGTCCTCTAGCGATCGAACAAAGTGGTGCTCCACCCATACCAAATAAATTGGCAAAAGCATTAATGATGGATATTAAAGGTAAACATAAGCCAAGTCCACCCATTGCTAGTGTTGCTTCACCAGGAATCCGTCCAATATAAATACGATCAACAACATTATATAAAACATTAATCAGCTGAGCGACAATCATTGGTACTGCTAAGTTTATAATATGTTTAGAAACACTGCCAACAGCAAAATTATTTTCTACTTTCCCCATTTTTTTCACCTTCTTTTAATATTATAAACCTAGATGACAAATTTTCTAATATTTTTCAAAAGAAAAAACTGGAAAACCAGTTTAATTTCTATCACGCGAACACTTTTGAGCATCAATTGCTAGAGCAATCATTAAAACATAAATAGCATCATCAGGATTAAAAATTTCTAATTGATAAGTATCTGTAAGATTAAATAACTGTTTATTTATTATGGCGACAACATTTTCAGAATTATCAATAATCTGATAATCCCATTCAAAAAAATTTCCTTCCACATGCCAATTGTTACAATCTAAAATAAATGATGGTTTAAAAAAAGTAAGTTCTTTTTTTATTTGCCCAACATATTGATCATACAAATATAAATTAAATTTTGATAAAAAAGCAAAAATTTCTTCTTTAACAGTTCCAATATGTATTCCGTTTTTATCATATATTTTTAATTTATGTCCCCAGCTTAACTCGCCCTTAACTTCAAATACCACATTATTATTTTCATCATAAATATCATAACTATCGAGCCATGAAAAAAATCTTTGTTTAAATAATAATTTCATATAATATCCTCCCATAACCTTAATAACATTCTACCATATCCATTTTTTTCTTCCATAAAACATTTCTAAATTTATCTTAACTTTAAAAATTATTTTATTATACAAAAAAGAAGCGTGATTTTTAAAACCATGCTTCCTAATAAAACAATTTTTAAACATTATAACTAGTTTTGATTTTCTTTTTTAGTAATTATAAAGCTAACTCCGGTTTCATGATTAACAGCTGTTACATTATAACCATACATTGTACAAGTCTTATAAACAATTGATAAACCTAAACCAAATTGCCCTTTAGTTCCCTTTTCATACGGTTGGAAAAGAGCATCGATATCATCGGTTTCTATTGGTTCTCCATCATTATATATTTCTAAATAATCTGCTTTTAACATTATTTTAATATAACTTTTTACATATCTAAAAGCATTTTCAATTATGTTCTCTACACAAATTCGCCAGCATTCGTTATCACCTTTAAAAGAAACAAAAGCTAAATCTGTTTCAATTTTAATTTCCGGATGCATTCCTTGTAACTGTAGAACAATATGCTCTATTAATTCTTTCATATCAACTTCAGCATCAGTATTTTGTCCACTTATAAAATCTAATCGATTTAAATATAATAAACTACGAACTTTATTATCCAAACGCTCGGCGTTTTCTATAATAACATCCATTGACGAATTCTTATCACCATATGGATAAATATCATCCTTTACACTTTGAGAATATGATTTTATCAAGGCAATCGGTGTTTTTAAATCATGTGAAATATTATGTATCATCTCTTCTTTAATTTTATTTTGCTTGTCAATTTCTTCTTTCATCGCAATTAAAGAACTAGAAACAATTCCAATTTCATCACTACGCTCAATCTTTAATTCACTATCTTTATCTTTGCTAATATTTTCAATATATTTAGTAATTTGTCGTAATGGTTTTATTAAGCTGCTAACCCACACAAAAATTACTATTCCAACGATTGCTAGAGCAATATACATAATATTAATAATTTGCTGCTGAACACCAGAAACTAAATCAGTAGAATAATCGCTATACACTAATGAAATAAAATAAATATCACTATTTTCAGTAATTAAATAATAAATAGTTTCTCCTCCTAAATCAGTACCCTTATCATGTAACGTACTCTTATTAGAATTAATCATTCTTGCCAAGTCCTTTGCAAAAACATTGTATAAAGCCTTTGCTTCACTATTAGACATATTGCTAGAGTGTACCAATGTTTCTTCATTGGGATAATATTTCATATGATAAATCTGCTTAGTAGTAGTACTCTCGATTGGCACATAGTCATAGTATATATATCGGTTTTGTGCCATTTCTAAAGTTTCATACATTTGTTTATCTATTAATTCCGTTAAATTCTTATTAATTAACGGAACTAAGATAATAACAACAGCAATAGCAAATAAACCAAATATAATAATTAATTGCCGTTGCAATGAATATCGTTTTAACATTAGTCTAATCGATAACCAAAGCCGTAAATAGTACGTACATTAATTTCTGGCATTTTCTTTCTTAGCCTTCTTAATGTATCATCTACTACACGGTCACTTCCAAAATAATTTTCATCCCATACTTTACTAAGTACCTGTTCCCTTGAAATAGCAAGCCCTTTATTATTAATAAAATATACCAACAAATCATATTCTTTTGTTGTTAAAACTATCTCTTCACCATTATAAAAGACTCTTCTTTTTTCAAGATCAATATCATATCCATCCATTTTAATTTTTGATGGATCATCATATGATCGCTTGATTAAATTGTTAATTCTTAAAATAACTTCTTTTATATTAAATGGCTTTGTAATATAGTCATCAGAACCTTTTTCCAAACCTATAATCCGATCAAATTCTTGATCACGTGCTGACATGAAGATTATCGGCATCTTTGGACGACATTCTTTAATTTCATTAAATAGTTCAAAACCACTTGCTCGATCAAGCATTATATCAATTAACCATAAATGGACATCGTCATCTTTATGCATCAAAGCTTCATCATACGTATAAAATGAATAAACAATATAGCCTTCTTTTTCTAAATATGTTCGTACTAAATCATTCAAATTCTTTTCATCATCAATAATATTAATTCTAAATTGCATGTATTTCACCTCACTTTTTAATATAATATGAAATATTGCCATATTGTATGGCAATATTATGTGATATTATGTTTTTTTATCTTTTGATAACGAATCCTTTTTCCTTCATTTTATCGACAATTTTATTAACATTGACTAAACATTTTTCATCGCTATCAGCTTCAACCATTACTCGAACCACTGGTTCTGTTCCACTTTCACGAACTAATACTCGTCCATTATCACCTAAATCAGCCTCAACTTCAGCGATAACAGCTCTTACATCAGGATCTTCTTGAGCCTCTTTTTTATCACGAACAGGTACATTTTTCATTAACTGCGGATAAATAGTTACTGGATCTGCTAATTGAGCAACAGTTCTTTTACTTTCAATAACAGCTTCCATTACTTTTAAAGAAGTTAAAATTCCATCTCCTGTAGTTGCATGTTTAGAGAAAATAATATGTCCAGATTGTTCACCACCTAAAACATGACCGTTTTTAACCATGTTTTCATTTACATATTTATCACCAACAGCAGTTTTTTCATATTTAATACCTTCTTTATCAAAGGCTTTGTATAAACCTAAATTAGACATTACTGTTGTTACAACAGTGTCATTTGCAAGTTCACCATGTTCTTTTAAATATTTACCGCAAATATATAAGATTAAATCACCATCAATAACACGACCAAATTCATCAACACAAATACAACGATCGGCATCCCCATCATAAGCAAATCCAATATCTAAAGCATTTTCTTTTACATATTGTTGTAGTACTTCAATATGAGTAGAGCCACAATTTGTATTAATATTCAATCCGTCAGGATCACTATTAATTACATAAGTTTTTGCTCCTAAAGCATCAAATACACTTTTAGCAATTGCACTACTTGCACCATTAGCACAATCTAAACCAACTCGATAGTTTCTAAAAGCTCTTGTAGGAATTGACATTAAATAGCCAATATAACGGTTTCTTCCCATTGAATAATCTAATGCACAACCAATTTGATCTTTAGTGGCAAGTGGTATTTCATCACTTAAACCATCAATATATTGTTCAATTAAATTTTCAACTTTAGCATCCATCTTATATCCATTTGAATCTAAGATTTTGATTCCATTATCATAATAAGGATTGTGTGATGCTGAAATCATAATTCCACAATCAAATCCATCACTTGTAACTACATATGATACTGAAGGAGTTGTTGTAACATGTAATAAATAAGCATCTGCACCACTAGCAGTTAATCCAGATACTAGTGCATACTCTAACATATAAGAACTTCTACGTGTATCTTTACCAATAACTACTTTAGCACGATTGCCATTTTGTGAGTAGTACCATCCTAGATAGCGCCCCACTTTATAAGCATGTTCGACTGTCAAATCAACATTAGCTTCCCCTCTAAATCCATCTGTTCCAAAATACTTACCCATTTTCTTCTTTCCTCCTATTGTCTTTCTAAGGTAATTGTTATTCTTTCTGGAGATGTCAATCTACCAGTTAGATATCCTTTATTCAAGCTTAAATTTACTTTAACAGTATTTCTGCCACTTTTCAAGTTTTCCAAATCAATTGTCACATTAAAATCACTACTTGTCAGACCTGCAAGCATATTGCTAGTACCCTCTACTATTACAGAAGCCTTATCTTGACCACTTGCAAAATTAACCTTGTAGTTATTTTCGTTATTAATGACATTAATTGGAATATCACTAATTGTCGTTGTTGTCGTTGACCCAACTTGAATTTGGGCATCAATTGTATCAAAATCCATTTTATTAATATTCTCAGTTCCTGTTATTTGTAATCTTTCGTATGTTTTATTACTACTAACATTAGAAATATCAATTTCAACATGAACTTCATTAATACTATTTAATAATTCCTCTTTACCATAAATTCTAACTCTGTCTTTTGATAGCGTAATATTTTCTAACCCATATCCACTTGCAAATTGTCCAGTATAAGTGGGTGTAATCGGAACTTCTTTACTATAAGAAGAAACACTGCAATTAACCTTAACAGTTTTAGGAATGATTTCAACATCCACCTCTTCACCGCTACGATCATAAGCATGAATTCTAGCGTCCTGTTCAAAATTTTTATTAACTCCATCTAAATCAATAGTTGCCATAACACTATTAATTCGATCAATATCATCTTGAGACCCTTGAACTTCAACTGCATTATGTTCCATTGATTCTACCGATACTGAGTATTTTTCATCCATCTTGTCTTCATTTATAAAATCATAGCCTAATTCAAATGTTTTAGTTACTTTCTGCGTTATTCGCACAGTTACTGTTTGAGGAACAATCATAACTTGTAAATCATTAGGAAACCCTTCGCTCTTTAACTCGATAGTATGTTCCCCTTCTCCTAATGTTGAAAAATCAGCAATAACTTCATAATTACCAGAAATCTTGGTAGTATATATATCCAGAGAAGGTCCTACCAAGGCAACATTGACTGTTTCTGGTAATCCTACTACATCATAATCACTTTGTAATCCTTCCACTTTAATTGGTACATCATATAAATAATCACCACCATTTGGTGCCGTAAATATATTAGTAATGCTACCATTTATTGTTAACAGTAAAATTATTGCCAACATAAATGATAATACTTTTATCGATAAATTAGATTGCAACATTCGATCTAAAAATGCATTTAATGAATTTAAAATATGATATACTGCCCGATATGCTTTATCTGTTACTTTAAGATTATCATCAACATTTTTTAATTTAGTTGTTTGTTTACTTTCGTCCTTTTTTTGCTCTGACTTTTGGCGTGTAATAAAATTTAAAAAGAAATCAGTAGTTGAATCTTTCTTCAAAGGATTTTTAGGATTTTCTTTTTTTGGCATTTTACTCACCATCCTTATCTTTAGAATTAAACCAATCTAATTCATTAACTAAATTAGCTCTTAATTCTTTACGAGGAATTTTTCGCAATTTCCCATCAGTAGCAAAAGAAATCGTTCCAGTTTCTTCAGAGACCACAACCGTTAAAGAATCAGTTATTTCGCTAATACCTAAAGCAGCTCGATGTCTTGCCCCATATAATGGACTTAATTCCTGATTAGTTGGTGGATAAAAAGCTGCTGCACATACGATTCGATCACCTTTAATTATTGTCGCACCATCATGTAGTGGTGTTCCTTCCCAAAAAATTGTTAAAAATAACTCCGACTTAATATCAGCATTAATTCTTGTTCCAGTATTAATATAATCAATTAATGATTGTCCTCTTTCAAAAGTTATTAATGCACCTGTTTGATCTTCTGATAATTTAGTAATTGCGGATACTAATTCATCCATTAATCGCTCCTTTTCATCATCAGAAATATTATTTTGTTTTATATCCAATTTTGTCTGGCCAATTTTTTCCAACAGTCCTCTGATTTCTGGCTGAAAAACAATTATTACAGCGACAACTCCCCAAGTCAATACAGTATCAACCAGATAGTCCATTGCACTTAATCCAAAAAGACTAGTAAATAATTTTAATATCAGGATTAAAAGAACGCCCTTAAACAATTGCATCGTTCTCATATTTTGCTTCAACATTGAAATCAATAAATAAATAACATACCAAACTAACAATAAATCAATAATCGTTCTAATCAAATTAAAAAATGAATTTAAACTAAATGTAAATGCTGAAATTGATAGCACTGGTAATCACCTACTTTCTATACCATTATACCATTATCATATTTAAAATAAAAACCCTTTATCTAAGAATTAAGATTGTTTAATCGACATAAATAAATCCTTAATATAATATTTAACTTTTTTAAGTGTAGAGTTATACTATCTATAAGGAGGAATGAATATGTTAGATAAAAAAGTAATTGAATTATTAAATGACCAGGTTAATAAAGAATTCTACTCAGCATATCTATATTTAGATTTTGCTAATTTCTACAAAGATAAAGGATTGGACGGTTTTGCAAACTGGTATCAAATCCAAGCTCAAGAAGAAAGGGATCATGCAATGTTATTTATTCAATACTTGCAAAATAATAATGTCTCTGTAAGTTTAGAAGCAATTGCAAAACCAGACAAAAAATGTAAAGAATTAAAAGATCCTCTTATTTTTGCTTTACAACATGAAGAATATGTAACCAGTTTAATTCATGCAATTTATGATGCAGCCTTTACTATCAAAGATTATCGCTCAATGCAATTTTTAGATTGGTTTATCAAAGAGCAATGTGAAGAAGAAACAAATGCTCATGACATGATCAATAAATATGATCTTTTTGGTAATGACTCTAAAGGATTATATATGTTAGATAATGAATTAAAACAACGCGTATATTCAGTACCGTCTTTAACTCTATAAAAACACAAAACTGCAAGAAAATTCTTGCAGCTTTTTTATTATTGATATAATTGGTTAATTTTTTGTTTAGCAGTTTCAACAGAGGCATCATCTGGGACCATCATGTATAAACTTGAACCATAAATTGGTGAATATAATGTATTACCATTTCCATCAACACTAATACTTTCAATATTCCATGCACTCATATCATTAATCTGCATTCTAAGTAAACTAATCATTTGATCATCTGTCAAGTTAGTTTGGAATGAAGAATGCAATGAATTCAATAGACTCATATAATTAGTAATGATTGATGGTGAAATAACTTTATTAATAATTCCAGTAATTACTCGCATTTGATTACGACCACGTTCTTTATCACCTTCTGCAAATGCATGTCTTTCACGAGAAAAGGCTAAAGCCTGAGTTCCATTTAAATGAATTGTTCCTTGGCTAAATTCACCAAATGCCCTTGGATTATCAACTTCGATACCACCAATAGCATCAACAATATCGATTAAACTAGTAAAGTTAACACGAACATAATAATCGATATTAACACCAAAATAATTTTCAACATTACCTTTTGTTTCTTCTACACCATATAAACCTGAGTGTGTTAATTTATCACGTTCTCCACCTAGAACATTAAATGGAATATAATAATCACGTGGAATACTTGTCAATAAGATTTGTTTTGTATTTGGATTAACAGTAACAATCATATTAACGTCAGATCTTGATTTAGTACTTATTGTACCATATGTATCAATACCACTGATATAAACACTAAATGTATTTTTAGTTAAATCAGTATTGGTAGTAGTATCAACTTCAGTAACATAATTTTTGCTATAAATAACTCTTGTTTCATCACTGAAATTTTCATAATCATCTTCAATAATTGAACGATAAGATTCATTCATAACTAAACAGCTAACTTCACCGCTGTATAAAGCATTTACCCAGGTAAGAACCCCAGAATAACGTCTTACATTAGGTGTTTCGCCATTAGTTGCTTTAATTGTAGAAAGCATATTATCTACATGTTCGTCACTAGTAGCTAAAGCAGAAAATACTTTCCCTTTTAAATCTTCAATATACTCATAAGAACTATTTTTTAAAACAACAACCGAAACGACATCAGTATCTTCAGTTGTTGAAACATTTCCAAAAACACCAACAGTTTGCATATAAGTATAGTTTCCGATAAATAGTACGATACATAATAATATAATAATTACTTTCCCAATAATTTTAACTGGCTTCTTTTTACTTTTATATTGCATTAGTGCCATTAAAATAAATAAAATAAGCAACAATGCTACTATAATTACAATGTATCGTGTAGGCAAAATCCGATATCTTACAATCTGATAAATTAACCAGACTATTGGAACTGCCAATAAAATCATAAAATACGTTCTTACATCTTTAAAGATTTTCTTTAAATTACGCATTCTATTTACACTACGTATATTTTTGCTCATATAATCCCTCCATGATGTGCCAATTATACTTATTTAGCATATCATGACAAACTAGGTTTGTCAAAATTGCTATTACCAATTTATGCAGACGACATCTTATTTTTTACTATAATTTAATAAAAAAATTATATGCATTAGTTGTAATTTGATTAAATTGTTCTTTTTGCTCTGGTAATAAATTAAGAGCATAGCTAATTCCTAAAAAATTATTTTTCTTGTTTGTCCCATGATAATCAGAACCAGCAGTTAAAATAAGAGCAGGATTTTGTTGTTGACAACCAGTTAATAAATTAATATCTTCAATTTGATTTAATGGATGATAACATTCAAAACCATCAATACCATGATCAAGACAATCTTTGATAAATACCTTTTTTTCATCTACAGAAAAATGATATTCACCTAGATGAGCAATAACAGCTATTCCTTTCGATTCATGAACGACCTTAATTGCTTCATAAAGAGAAATCGGCTTTTTACTTACAAAAAAAGGTCCCTTTTCATCAATATAATTGTTAAACGCACCACTGATATCACTAACTATTCCCTTTGCCACCATATATTTAGCAATATGAACACGATTTAAATTCTGTTTTTTAGCTATTCCTTTACAAAAATGATAAAATTCACTTATTGATACATCGGGAAACTGTTCTTTTAATTTATTCAAAATAGCTTCATTTTGAGTTATTTTAATATTTTGATAAGCACTAATTAATTTAGATAACGATTCAAAAGAATCGTTTTCTAAATTAAAATAACCCAACAAATGAATCTCTTGTCCTTGATAATTCGTTGAAACTTCTATACCGGCTAAAGCATTTTGGCGATACTTAATACAAGCCTGTTTAAATTCATCAATACCATCAATTGTATTATGATCCGTTAAAGCAATTAAATCAAGCTGTTTATCATGAGCCTTTTTTACAATATCTTCAGGATTATCGCTGCCATCTGAATAATTACTATGAATATGTAAATCAATCTTTTTCATTTTTCCACCCCAATTTCCATTAAAAAAATTATAGCGCAGTTTAATGAAATTTCACAATCCAATTTACAAAAAATAAACGATACTTGCGTACCGTTTATAAATTACTATATCCCATTAAATCAATATCAACACTACGTGCCACTTCACGACCTTCTTTAATAGCCCAGACTACTAAAGATTGTCCGCGTCGCATATCACCTGCAACATATAAGTTTTTAATATTAGTTTGATAATTTTGATCACTTAATACATTTCCTCGTGGCGCTACTTTTATACCAAAAGCTTTAGCTACATGATCTTCACAGCCAATAAATCCTGCCGCTATTAATACTAAATCTACATCAATAGTTTTTTCACTACCGCTTACTGGTACCATTTCTACACGTTTAGTTTCTTTATTTTCTTTTGGTTCTAATGATATCAATATTGCCTGTTTAACGTTACCTTTTTTATCTAAGATAAACTCTTTGACTGTTGTTTGATAACAACGAGGATCATGACCAAAAATGGCAATTGCTTCTTCTTGACCATAATCAGTCTTTTTAATTCGTGGCCATTGTGGCCATGGATTATCTTCACTACGGATTTCAGGTAATTCTGGCATCATTTCTAATTGCATAACACTTTTACATCCTAAACGAATCGCTGTGGCTACACAGTCATTACCAGTATCACCACCACCAATAACTAACACATTTTTATCTTTAGTATTTACATATTTTTGATCTTTTAAATCACTATTTAATAATGATTTTGTTACCATCGTTAAATAATCAACGGCATAATATATTCCTTTACCTTGGCGACCAGGTACGTCAATATTACGAGCTTTTCTTGAGCCACACGCTAAAATTACACGATCATATTGATTCAACAGCTCTTTTACCTGTTCTTTAGTTTCAATACCACAATTAGTTTTAAAAGTAACCCCTTCAGCTTTCATTATTGCTACTCGACAGTCAATAACATCTTTTTCTAGCTTCATATTAGGAATTCCATACATTAATAAACCGCCAATACGATCATCTCGTTCATATACAGTAACTTGATAACCACGTTTATTTAGCTGATCAGCAGCAGCTAATCCTGCTGGCCCAGAACCAATTATTGCAATTTTTTTATCGATTCTTTGTTTTGGTGGACATGGTTTGATTAAACCTTTTTCATATGCATCTTCAATGATACCATGCTCATTTTCTTTGACTGTTACTGGCTCACCATTTAAACCACAAGTACAAGCTGCTTCACATAAAGCCGGGCAAACACGAGAAGTAAATTCTGGAAAATTATTAGTTTTCAACAATCTAGATAAAGCCTGTTTATAATTATTGTGATAAACCAGATCATTCCATTCTGGTATCAAATTATTTAACGGACAACCCGAAACCATCCCCTCAAGCATTTTACCTGATTGACAAAATGGTACACCACAATCCATGCATCGTGCTCCTTGACAGGCTTGTTGGTCTTTATTTAAATGAATATGAAATTCTTTAAAATTTGAAATTCGCTTTTGAGGTTCTACTTCCTCACTTACCTTACGTTCTATTTCTAAAAATCCAGTTGGTTTTCCCATGTTTACGCCTCCTTTCTAACTTCATTAAAAGCTTCTATTTTAGCTTGTTCATTTGATAAACCTTGCTTTTCATAATATTTTATTAATTCAATCATCCGTTTATAATCATGAGGTACAACTTTTTTAAACAAGGTAACTTCTTGACCAAAGTTATCTAAGATTCTTTTAGCAACCGCTGATTTAGTATGTTCATAATGTTTTGAAATCAATTTTCGTAACTGCTCTTCATCATATTTACTAGTTACTGCACTATACATAACTAGTTCCTTGTTGATTCGTGAATATAAACGATTATCAGGATCATATACATAGGCAATTCCTCCTGACATTCCAGCAGCAAAGTTACGACCTGTTTTACCTAAAATAACAACTAAACCACCTGTCATATATTCAAGGCCATGATCACCTACTCCTTCAACAACTGCTGTTGCTCCAGAATTACGTACAGCAAAACGTTCTCCTGCAATACCATTGATATACGCTTGTCCTGATGTTGCACCATACAAAGCAACATTACCAACAATAATATTTTCTTCAGCATTAAAATTAGAATTATCTGGTGGTACTACTACTAATTTTCCACCTGATAGACCTTTTCCAAAATAATCATTACTATCACCATGTAATGATAAAGTTAATCCTTTAGGGATAAAAGCTCCAAAGCTTTGACCACCTGAACCATAACAGTTAACAGTAAAGGTATCATCATCTAATTTATTATTATATTTTTTGGTAATTTCTGATCCAAATAATGTTCCTAAAGTACGATCGGTATTCGATACTTCAATATCTATTTGCGCTTTTTGATTATTTTCTAATGCTTGTTTAAATTGTTTTAATAAGATAGTTGTATCTTTAACTTCATTTAGTTTAAAGTCATAATTATTTTTTGGATTATGATGAGTTTCTTTTGAATTAACAAATGGATTATTGATAATCTTTGATAAATCAACATTTTTAACATCAGGTCTTAATTCTAATAAATCACTACGTCCTACCATTTCATCAATTGTTCTAAAACCAAGCATCGCCATATATTCTCTTAACTCTTGAGCTACAAAGCGCATAAAGTTTTCTACATATTCAGGTTTACCGGTAAATCTTTTTCTTAAAATTGGATTTTGAGTAGCAACGCCTACTGGACAAGTATCTAAGTTACAAACTCTCATCATGACACATCCCATCGTTACTAATGGTGCTGTTGCAAAACCATATTCTTCAGCACCTAATAATGTAGCGATAGCCAAATCACGACCAGTCATTAATTTACCATCAGTTTCTAAAACTACGCGTCCTCGAAGATCATTCATAATTAATGTTTGATGAGCTTCAGCAAGACCTAATTCCCAAGGTAAACCAGCATTATAAACTGAATTTCTTGGTGCTGCTCCAGTACCACCATCATAACCAGAAATCAATATAACTCCAGCACCAGCTTTAGCAACACCAGCAGCTACAGTTCCAACTCCAGCTTCTGAAACAAGTTTAACTGAAATTCGAGCATCTTGATTAGCGTTTTTCAAGTCATAAATTAATTGTGCTAAATCTTCAATAGAATAAATATCATGATGCGGTGGAGGTGAAATCAAACCAACGCCTGGCGTACTATGACGTGTTTTAGCAATCCATGGATAAACTTTTCCAGCTGGCAATTGACCTCCTTCACCTGGTTTAGCTCCTTGAGCCATTTTAATTTGAATTTCTTTAGCTGAACATAAATATTCTGATGTTACCCCAAAACGTCCTGAAGCAACCTGCTTAATTGCTGAACATTTACTATCACCATTTTCATCAGGAATAAAGCGACTAGGATCTTCGCCACCTTCACCACTATTTGACTTCCCTTTTAAGCGATTCATTGCAATTGCCATTGTTTCATGAGCTTCTTTAGAAATTGAACCATAAGACATTGCTCCTGTTTTAAAACGCTGAACAATTTTTTCAACACTTTCAACTTCATCAATAGGGATTGATTTAGTCTTTTTAAACTGCAATAATCCTCGTAAATTTAAGTCTTTTCCTTCTTCATCAATCATAGCTGAATATTCTTTGAATAATTGATAATCACCTTTACGCGTTGCTAATTGTAGTTTATGGATCGTTTGTGGATTATATAAATGTTCTTCTTTTCCACTACGTTCTTTATGATCACCGCGACTATCTAGTGTAATATCAACCCCAAGTCCTAATGGATCATAAACACGACTATGACGATAATCAACATCATCTTCAATATCCTTAATTGTTTTTCCTTCAATTCGAGAAACTGTTTTTGGGAAATATTTATCAACAAACTCTTTTGCTAGTCCAATTGCTTCAAAATTTTGAGAACCGCGATATGATTGAATCGTTGAAATTCCCATTTTAGAAGCAATTTTAACAATACCATGTAAAATTCCCTCATTATAATCATCAACAGCTGCATAATAGTCTTTATCCAATAAACCTTCATCAATTAATTCAAAAATAGTATCTTGAGCCAAGTAACCATTAACAGCACTAGCTCCATATCCAATCAACGTAGCATAATGATGAACTTCTCTTGGTTCTGCTGATTCAATAATCAAAGCCACAGACATTCTCTTTTTAGTATTTACTAAATGTTCATTCATAGCAGCTACTGCTAATAATGAAGGAATTGGAACATGATTTTCATCAACGCCACGATCAGATAAAATCAAAATATTAGCACCACCATGATAAGCTTTGTCCGCTTCAACAAACAATTTATCTAAAGCTTTTTCAAGTGAAGTATTTTTATAATATAAAATTGATAATACGGCAACTTTAAAACCATCTTTTTTAATATTCTTTATTTTCAATAAATCAGTATTACTTAAAATTGGATTTTCAATTTTAAGTAAACGACAATTTTGCTCATTATCATTTAAGATATTTCCTTCACTACCAATGCAAAGCGATGTTGAAGTAATAATTTCTTCTCTAATCGCATCAATTGGTGGATTGGTAACCTGAGCAAATAATTGTTTAAAATAGTTAAATAATGGTGGATGTTGTTTTGATAATACCGCTAATGGTCCATCATTACCCATTGCCACAACTTCTTCACTACCATTTAAAGCCATCTTTTTAATATAAGTATTTACATCTTCATAACTATAACCATATATTTTTTGTAGTTTGGTCAATTCATCACCTTGATAACGTTCTACACGAGCATTAGGAATACGCATATCTTTTAGTTTAATTAAATTGCTTTCAAGCCATTCACCATATGGTTGTTTATGAGCATAACTTTCTTTTAAATCATTATCTTCAATTAACTTACCAGCTTTAGTATCTACTAATAACATTTTTCCAGGACGAAGTCGATCTTTTACTACGATATCTTCAGGTGGTATATCCAAAGCTCCGACTTCTGATGATAATACTAAATAATCATCTTTAGTAATATAGTAGCGTGATGGTCTTAGTCCATTACGATCTAAAACTGCCCCCATTACTTCACCATCACTAAACAAGATTGAAGCTGGACCATCCCATGGTTCCATTAAAGTAGAATTATATTCATAAAAATCTTTCTTTGCTTGTGACATGCTTTTGTCATTTTCAAACGGTTCTGGAATACACATCATAACTGCTCGTGGTAATTCCATCCCAGACATTACTAAAAATTCTAAAGTATTGTCTAACATAGCTGAATCAGAACCATCAACATCTACTACTGGATACACTTTATTAGTATCTAATAAATCTGTTTCCATGATTTCTTCACGGCAAAGCATGTTATTAGCATTTCCCTTGATGGTATTAATTTCACCATTATGAACTATAAAACGATTAGGATGGGCTCTTTGCCATGATGGCATGGTATTTGTTGAAAAACGCGAATGAACTAATGCAATAGCACTTTTATATTCTTCATCTTGTAAATCAACAAAAAATGAACGTAATTGACCAACTAAAAACATTCCTTTATATACAATTGTTCGTGATGAAAAAGAACATACGTAAGTATTATCAAAATTACTTTGTTCAAATATTCTTCTTACTTGATAAAGCTTACGATCAAAAGAAATTCCTTTAGCGACATCTTCTGGTTTCTTTATAAAACATTGCCAAATTGATGGCATTGCTTCTAAAGCTTTTTTACCTAATACCTCAGGAACTGTCGGCACCTTTCGCCAACCTAAAAATTCCATTCCTTCTTTTTTCACAATTGTTTCTAACATTCTTTTAACTCGATTACGTAAATGTTCTTCTATTGGTAAAAAAAGCATTCCCACACCATAGCATCCTTCTAATGGTAAGGAAAAATCTTTAATAGTTTTCTTAAAATAACTATATGGTACTTGAGTTAAAATTCCAACACCATCGCCAGTTTCCCCTAAAGCGTCCTTACCGGCACGATGTTCTAATTGTTCAACGATTTTCAAGGCATTACTTACTGTTATATGCGTCTTTACTCCTTTTATGTTGACAACAGCACCAATACCACAATTATCATGTTCAAAAGATTTGTCATATAAGCCAAGATTTCTATTTTCGTTCATATCGGTTCCCCCTTTTTTTGTAGCCTCATAATACACTATTTCGATTAAAGTGTAAAGATAGGTGTTATTTTTAGGAATTTCCTAATTTTATCGTATTTTAGCGTTATTTTATGCCATTTTTATTGCAAAATAACTATTTTTTAGCAATGTTAATAATTATTTTTTACTAATTTAATAAATTTTTCTATTTAAAAAAATTTAATTTTTTTTAAATTTTTCATCCTTTTTCTACTAACTTCTTGAAAATAACATTAAAAAGAGTAATATATAATAAAGAAAAAGGAGAATTAACTATGGCAAAAAAATTTATCGTAGAAACTTCAGCAAGACATGTTCATTTATCAAACAGCGATCTTGAAACATTATTTGGTAAAGGTTACCAATTAACAAACAAAAAAGATTTATCTCAACCAGGGCAATTTGCTTGTGCAGAAAAAGTTACAGTAGTTGGTCCAAAAGGGGAACAAAAAATGTCAGTTTTAGGTCCAACAAGAAATGCTACTCAAGTTGAAATTTCATTAACTGATGCTCGTTCTTTAGGTTTTAATGCTTTAATTAGAGAATCTGGAGATATCGAAGGAACTGCTGGATGTAAAATTATTGGACCAGCTGGTGAAGTTGAAATTCCTTATGGTGTAATTGCCGCAAAACGTCATATCCATATGACACCTGCAGATGCCAAGGAATTTGGGGTTAAAGATAAAGATGTTGTTAGTGTAAAAATCGAAACTGAAGGACGTTCATTAATTTTTGGTGATGTAGTATGTCGTGTAAGTGATAGCTATGCCCTTGCAATGCATATTGATACTGATGAATCAAACGCTGCTGGATGTGGTCGTGAAGTTTATGGAACAATTGTTGAATAAAAAAGCCTAATGGCTTTTTTTTATCGTAACTTTTGTCGAATTATGTTATAATCCAAAAGTGTAGGTGATATGATGAAAATTTTAGATATGTTAGGTAAAACAAAAAAAGCAATTGGTGGTTTAATTGCCATTTTCATAGTTTGTGCATTGATCTTTTTTGCGGGAACTAGATTTGCAAGTAATAGTGATGAACCAGAAATTACTTCAACTGGAATTACTCAACAACTTCAAGATATTGAAGAATTAGCCACTTTATCATATAACTATACTAAAGTTGGTGAATTCTCTAATAGTTTACAATTTAATGGCTGGGATATTCCATTAACACAAAAAAGTTTTTTAATTACATATGATGGACAATTAAAAGCTGGAATCAAAATGGATAAAATCAAAGTAGATGTTTCTAATGACAATATTACTGTTTCCATCCCTGATATAGAAATTTTAAGTAATGAAATTGATGAAAGCAGTATTGAAGTTTATGATGAATCACGTAATATTTTTAATCCTATTTCTGTCAATGATTATGCAACTTTCGCAACTAGTCAAAAAGAAGCTGTTGAAGCTGAAGCCATTGAAAATGGTCTATTGTCTCAAGCAGCTACTAAGACTCAAGATACTATAAAAAAATATTTAAATGCTATTCCAGGCATTGAAGGTAATTATCAAATTGATGTTAAGTTTATTGAAAGTAACAGTGATAAAAAATAACTAATACTTTATTAAAAATATTTATAGTCAAAAAGATTTCTCTTTCATTTTATAAGAGGAATCTTTTTTATTAAGCACTTTTGCTTTTAGAAGATTTAATATGATTAAAAGTTGCCTGATTTATATACTGCTTTAATGTCATATTTAAATTTTCTTTAAATAATTTACGCACATAACCTTCAGAAATATTAAATTTTTGACTAATCTTTGATACTGTTAAACATTCATCATCATTTTCATCGATAAACCTCAATATTTCAACAATCATATTTTTATGTTTAGTTTCGATAACATTTCTTTTTTTACAACTTAAATTTTCCAGTAACAAAAAAACAAGCATTTTAATATAACTATTAATTCTAATATCATCATCATGGCTATCTGTATTATAAAATCTGATAATCTCTAATATTTTTTCTAAAATAATTTTATTTATATAATCATCAGGCTGTCTAAAATATATTTTATCAATATCTTGATAACACTTCTTTAAGTAATCATAATCTATCTGCAATGTATAACCTTTGTAATACTCTTGCATAAAATCAGGTTGAATTTCATGTATTATCTTAGAGTTAATCACATATTTTTCCAGCAGTTATTGTTTTAATATCACCATCGATCCATAAATCAAAATTACCATATAAAGGTACTAATATTTCAACGCTTTGATGACAATGTTTTCCAATGGCTTTACCATTAAAATTTTCAAAATAAAAATCATGTAATTTTGTTGGTAAATTATGATTATGCTCTATTTTTTCATACTTATACATTATTTCACCTTCATTTATTTTCACATTACTAAATCACAAATAATACAAAAAAATGGCCTAATAGACCATTTTAGAAAACTTATTTATTTACAGCGTTTTTTAAAGCCGTACTAGGTTTAAAAGCTGGTGCTTTACTAGCTGCAATAGTCATTGGTTCACCAGTTCTTGGATTACGACCAGTTCTTTCTCCTCTTTCACGTACTTCAAAATTACCGAAACCTTTTAATGATACTTTTTCACCTTTAGTTAAAGCATCAGTTACTACATCAACAAATGAAGTAATTACTTTATCAACATCTGTTTTTGTCATTTCTGTACTTGAAGCAATCGCTTCGATTAATTCAGCTTTGTTCATATTAATTTCTCCTCGTATTATTTTTATATAGGAACAATCCTACAATTATTATATTACTTATTAACAATCATTACAAGTTTTAATCGATTAATCAACAAATTCTTGATTTATTTTTTCAACAAAATTTTCAACTGCTTCTTGTGGTGTTGCCCAAGATGTAACTAGGCGGATACAGTGATGATCATCATCGATTTTATCCATAATATTAAAACTAAAATCCTTTTGTAACTCTTTAATTAGTTTATCATTTACAATTGGAAACAACTGATTAGTAGGTGAATCAACATACATTTTAAAATTCTTTAACCCAGCTCGTAATAAATCAGCCATTTTATTTTCATATTGCCCAATTTCTAAATAAAGATTATTACTAAAAAGTTCTTTAAATTGCACTCCTAGCAATCTGCCTTTAGCTAACATTGCTCCTTTTTGTTTAATATTATAACGAAAATCTGGTTTTAAATCATCATTAATAATTACTAAACATTCACCAAATAAAGCTCCCATTTTGGTACCGCCTATATAAAAGGCATCGCTATATTTAGCTAAATTGGCTAATGAAGGCGTATTTTCTATTGCCAAAGCACTTCCAAGTCGAGCCCCATCAACAAATAAGTATAACTGATGTTCTTGACAAGTTTTATAGATTGCTTTTAATTCATCAAGATAATATACAGAACCATATTCAGTTGATTGAGAGATATAAACCATCTTAGGTTGTACCATATGTTCATCTGGATGTTGATTTAAAATATCAACAATCATATCTGGTGTTAATTTTCCATTTTTATGAGGAACTGTTAATACTTTATGTCCAGTAGCTTCAATTGCCCCTGTTTCATGAACATTAATATGCCCGCTATCAACAGCAATAACAGCCTGATAAGGTTTTAAAGCCGATGAAATTAAAACAGCATTAGTTTGGGTTCCCCCAACTAGATAATGAACATCAACGTTATCATTTTGTAATTGTTTTTTTAATAACATTGTTGCTTCCTTGCAATATTTATCTAAACCATAACCATCGCATTGCTCTAAATTTGTTTTAATTAAGGCTTCCATTATTTTTGGATGAGCTCCTTCGCTATAATCATTTGTAAAACTATACATAAAAATCCTCCTATCTTCTTGGATATAACAATCCATACCTTACATATAAAACATCAAAAAAAGTTTTTAAAACAGTTGTTCCTGAAATTGATGACTCTGTAAAATCACTCTCTTTTCCATGAACAATAAATGTCTTATCGGCCTGCTTTATAACTTCACTATCAGGATTTAAAGTAACCAAAATTACTTTAGCACCTCGATTTTTTATTGATGTAATTAAATCACCGATTGGATGAACCCGTGCTCGAACAGATAATACAATGGCAACACTATCTTCATCAAGCAATTCAATTCGCTGACTATCATCACCACGATCAGCAAAAGCATATGAAAATTTACCTAGTTTAACTAATTTAAATTGAATATCAGAAGCTAAAATTTTATTAAACTGAAAGCCAAAAAAATGTAACTTTTTTGCATCATAAATAATATCACATAATCGATCTATTTCATGAATATCAATATATTTTTTACTTTCAATCAATGAATCAATTGTCAACCCATAAACAAGATCTACACATCTTTGTGGATTTTGATGAATAGCTACTAAATCTTCAGGTTCCATTTTTATTTCATGGCTAGCTTGCCGCAGTCCATCTTGAACTTCTTTTTTAAAATCCGCAAAATTATCACATTTCAATGCTTTACAAAATCTTGAAATCGTTGCTGGCGAAGTATAACACAAATCAGCTAATTCATTAATCGATATATCAGGAATTTTTTCAATATTATTTAAAACCTGATAACAAATTGTATAATACATATCTTGACTATATGAAGCGTTAATATATGTAAGTAAATTATACAAAATATCGACTTCACTATTTTCTTTTCTTTTTGTCACGACTCCCACCTCCCTACTTCATTATACACAATTTACTTTTAAAATAAAAACCTGTTTGTTTTTAAAGGACAACCGCTAAAACGATTGTCCTTCAACTTAATCATTAAAATACGTAAACTCTAAACAATATACTAATTCATCAAACATCTTAGTATTAAAACCATAACAATCACAATCATCCATTTCGCCATCCCAATCATTATTAAGCTGATCTAATAATGGTTGAACTTCTTCAGGCTTTAAATCCACTGTAATATAAAATTCACTATGATCTTTTATTGGCTGATATGGTCGATTAGGTGAGATTGAAAAATCAGGATTAATATCTAATAATTTCTTTTTAACTTGTTGATAATCTTTATCTTGTTCACTTGATATTACAACATGTAACCTAGCTAACATAAATTCCTCCTTACATTTTAATTATATTATAATGATTTAACTCAAAAAATAAAAGACTGAGATTAATATTAATCCCAATCTATATATTACTACTCAGTTGTTCGCCAGAACATAGCTTCATCACCAACTGGCGCCAATAACACTTTGCCACTCCCACGATAAACGTTAACTAAGCCTTCTCCTGAAGCAGCAGAACCAATTAATGTTTTTCCTGATCTTTCTACTGTAAAATCTAGAGTGCCGCTCCAAGCTATCGCCATGTTTCCATCTATTTTTAAAACGTCATTATTTAAAGTCACTTCAATTAATTCTTCTCTTGGACATTTAGATTCTAAACAAATTATTCCACTACCAAAAATTCCTAAATTAAAAAGACCTTCATTTCCAGCTACAGTAGATGATATATTAGAACGAGCTACTGCTTTATGTTGTAATGATGATTCGCAAGCTAAAAATAAACCATCATCTAAAACAATTGATTGCTCCCATTCATTAGTATCAATCAATAAAATATGTTTATAAGTTGGCTCTAGTATTAATAACCCATTACCAGTATATTCTGGTTTAATAGCTGATTCACCAGTAACTTTCCCCCTAACAGCTTTAGAAAATAAATCACCAACACCTTTAATGCCAGTAGTTGCATTTACTTCCCCTACCATCCACTGCATTGCTCCAGCCTGGATAGTAATATTACTTTGAGCAACACGACAAATTACCTGTCTTTTTCTAACATTCATCTTATCTGCAAAATAAGCCATCTGAGCGTTTTGCGGTGTCACACTTAAATCTTTTTGATACTCAATAACTGAAAAAGGTCCTTTACTATCAATTATCGAAACATCATCATTATCCCAAAAGTTCTTTACATTAAACATCTTCTCATCCCTTCTTTCTATATTAATTATAATTTTATCACAAAAAGAGCTATAAATCAGTTACTTAAAAAAATCTAAACAAATATCATAAAATAGCACATATTAAAAGCCAGCCATAGCTGACTTTTAATTAATAGCATCACTGCCAGTTTCTCCAGTTCTTATTCTTAAAGCACTCTTTAAGTTATAGCTAATAATTTTTCCATCACCAGGATTACCTGTAAATGCAGCTTTTTTAATTGCTGCAATGGTTTTAGCTTCCCAGTTTTCATCACTAACAATTATTTCAAATTTAATTTTTGGTAACATATTTACTTCTATTTCATTACCACGAACAATTTCAGTATACCCTTTTTGGATTCCACATCCCATTACTTGATAAACCGTTATTCCATGGACTTCAATTTGTGATAGTGCTTCTTTGACATCTTCAAACTTTTCTTCACGAATATATGCTTCTATTTTAATCATATGAACACCTCCTAATCCAATCCATTAAATGATGGATATGCAGTTTCATTATGTTGAGAAATATCCAAACCAATTTGTTCTTCTCGTTTTTCTACTCTTAAAGTAGTAAATAAACGAACAATAGCAATACAAATAAGTGTTCCAGCAACAGCTACTAAAATAGTTACTAAAATACTAATAATTTGAGCTACTAATAATTGGGTATCACCAAAAAATAATCCATTCCATCTTGCTACACTGTTAATTGATGTTTGAGCAAATAATCCTGTAGCAATTCCGCCCCAGATACCACCAATTCCATGACATCCAAATGCATCTAATGCATCATCGTAGCCAAAACGTTTTTTACCTTTAGATATCATCAAATAGCAAATCGGACTACCAACTAAACCAATAATAATCGCTGACCAGATAGGAACATAACCGGCTCCTGGTGTAATAGCTACTAGACCAACTATTAATCCAGTAACACTACCAACAAGAGTTGGTTTTTTGTTCATCCATACGTCCATAGCCATCCAAGATAACATTCCAGCAGCTGCTGAAACTGCAGTAGTCATAAAAGCATGAACTGCAAGTCCATTAGCTTTTAAAGCACTTCCGGCATTAAAACCAAACCATCCAAATAACAATAAACTAGCGCCTAATACTACAAATGGAATATTATGGATACGATATTTAGCATGATCATAATCTTTGCGTTTACCTAAAACAATACATAAGATTAAAGCACTTACTCCTGAACTAATATGGACAACATTACCACCAGCAAAATCTACTGAACCTATTTTAGCCAAAATGCCACCAAGTCCCCAGACCATGTGAGCCATTGGATAATAGACTATTGTTGACCAAGCGATAATAAAGATAAATAATGCTTTAAATTTCATTCTTCCAGCAACTGCTCCAGTTATCAATGCTGGTGTAATAATTGCAAACATCATTTGAAAAGCAGCATATTCTAAACTAGGAATAGAATCTGCATAACTACCGGGCTGCAAACCAATGCCATTTAACCCCAAAAAGCTTAAATCACCAATAATTCCAAAGTGATCGTTGCCAAATGCTAGTGAATATCCAAATAATACCCACATTACCATTGCAATACCGATTACAAATATTGATGTCATCATTGTATTAACAACATTTTTTCTTCTAACCATACCCCCATAGAAGAAAGCTAAACCAGGTGTCATTAATAATACTAATGCTGCACAAATCAATATAAATCCTGTGTCGCCTGTATTAATCATATTTATTCCCCCTTATCATTTATGATTACGTTTTTAAGTATAAATGATAAATTATTATTATGCAAGTATATTTTTATTATTAATTATTAAAATATTAGCTTTACAGCATCTTTTACCTAAAAAAGTATCTAAATATATAATAATAGCTGTTAACTTAGTTAACAGCTATATGATCTTGCATACTACCCTAATATAATTTTATACTAATCAGTAGTTTGTAAATGCTTTTTTATAAATGACTTAAATGAAAAACTATTAGTAATAGTAGTTAATAAATCAGAAATCGGCTCTGCAAGCATTACTGCTAAAACTCCATTAGAAATAACATTAGGTAAGAAATAAATTAATGGAATCAATAAAATTATCTTGCGATAAAAAGCAAAGAAAAATGATCTTTTACCAAATCCAAGTGAAGTATAAGTTTGTTGGAAAGTTGAATTAGCACCCATAATAATAAAACCAAAAACATATACTCTTAACATCCAACTTGCTAGTTCAACCAATTCCGGGTCGTTAGCAAACAATTGAACAAATAAACTTGGGAATAATTCCATTAATAAAACACCAACAATTGAATACGTTAATGCTGCCTTTAAAGCTAGCGAAATTGTTTTTTTAACTCGATCATATTTACCTGCGCCATAATTATAACTAATAATCGGTTGTGTAGCTTGGGCAATTCCTTCCATTGGCAGTGATAGTATTTGTGACATTGACATCATAATTGTCATCGCACTAACAGCAATATCACCACCATAAAATAATAATTGGCGGTTAAATGAAACTTGTAAAATACCTTCTGTAGAGCTCATAAAAAATGGTGATAATCCTAATCCAAACACTCTTTTCATGACATTTAAATCATATTCTAGTGATTTTTTCGTTAATCTTAACATAGTTTTTTTACCAAAGAAAAAACCTAAAACCCATAAACAAGATACAAATTGTGAAATAACAGTGGCAACAGCCGCTCCAGCAACCCCCATATCAAAAAGAAAAATAAATACCGGATCTAAAATAATATTTAATATACCACCTAATAATAAAGTGAACATACCATATTTAGCAAAACCCTGGGCATTAATAAAATAATTTAATCCCACACTTAATTGCGCAAAAATAGTTCCCCAGCTATAAATTCGTAAATATTGTAAGGCATAGTCCAGTGTATTTTCACTTGCCCCAAACAACATTAAAATCTGAGTACCAAATAGATTTAAAATCACAATAATGATAATTGATGTAATCATTAAACTTTTAAAACAATTCCCTAAAATCTTTTGTGCTTCTTCAGTATTTTTTTCACCTAAGCGAATGGAAGCTAATGGTGCCCCACCACGGCCAAATAAATTAGTAACTGCTGTAATTATTGTAATAATTGAAGTACATAAACCAATTCCAGCAATTGCTAATGAACTATTGGGTAATCTGCCAATATAAATTCGATCAACCAGATTATAAATTAAAGTTGTTAACTGAGCTAATATTGATGGGATAGCTAACGAAATTAATAATGTTGATATTTTTTCATTTTCTAGTCGTTCATTCATTAATTTTCCCTCCTATATTTTGATACATTTTACTTAAATAGTAGTTAAAATTTTCTTTATCTTCTTTACTCATTCCCTGGTAAACTTGTTTAGTATAATAACTTTGAACATCTTGAATTTTAGTAATCAATTCACTTGCTTCATCAGTAATTTTTAAAATATTACATCTTCTATTTTTAGGATCCGTTTCGCGATTTAAAAAACCTCGTTTTACTAATTTTTCAACCGCAATGGAAACATGAGCTTTAGAAATACCACGAACATCAACAATTTCTTGAGCATAATGATATTCAGGATTATTTGCTAAAAAAGCTAAGATATCAATTTCAATTTGAGATATTTGATACTCCTTTATCAAATCATCAAATAAACTATTATAATATTTCAATATGTATGAATAAATAGTTAGGCTAAATGTTTTCATTCTTTCACCTCGAATAGTTCAATTTTAAACTATTATATAATAAACAGTTAATTTTATCAACAATCAAACAAAAAGAAAAACTATCCAATTATCTGGATAGTTTAACGTCGATCTTCTTCGTATTTTGTAATTTCACCAGTTGTGGCATCAACATCTATATCATATTCAGTGTTATCTTTAATCACTTCAATTTCATATTTTAAAACACCGTCATCATTATCTAATTCACATCTAACAAATTCACCACTACCACCAATCCGATCTGTAGCTATCTTCTTAGCCTCGTCTTCGGTAATAGTTGTTTGATTAGTTTGATTATTAGTTGTGTTTTGATTAGCTACATAATCATCATCTTTTTCTTTTTTAACAATATCACCACTTTCACCATCTATTTCTAAATCATATTTTTCACTATCAGTTACAATTTCAAACTCATAATATGTTCTTCCATCATCACGATCTTTGCTTGATTTAATAACTTCACCATCTACTTCTTCTAAAGCTATTTTTTGGGCTTCTTCCATCGTCATAACATCACCACTACCGCTATTACTACATCCTACTAATACTAATCCTAATAAAACTAAACTTGCTAATTTTTTCATATCATTCACTACTCCTTATAAATGTTATTGTAAATTCAGTATATTCATTTATCGTACTGGCAACTTCTAATGAATACCCATAACTGCTACAAACTCTTTTAGCAATTGCCAGTCCTAATCCAAAATTGTTATTATTTTGGGCTCTTGATTCATCGGCCCGATAAAAACGATCAAATATATATTCAATTTTATCAGTATCTATTCCAATGCCGTAATCTTTTACTTTTAATTTTAATGAATCATAAGATATTTCAATTTTTTTAGAATCATCTCGTGCATATTTAATCGCATTATCTATCAAAATGATTAATAATTGTTTCAAATGCTCTGGTTGCATCCAAACTTGATCAGTTGAATTTATTGTAATTACATACTCAAATTCTGGATGCATTTCTTTAAAATTATTTACAATTTCTTCAACAATTGGTCCTACTTCAATTGGATTATCACATTGAATCTTCATCTCTCTTGTTAAATGTAATAATTCATTACATAATTGCGCTAAACGTTCAACTTCACTATGAGCAACCTCTAAACCATTATTTAGAATTTCCGGGTCATCTTTACCCCAGCGCTGCAGCATTTCAATGTTTCCTTTAATAATTGCAAGTGGTGTTTTTAATTCATGTGATGCATCACTTACAAATTGATCTTGTTGTTTTAATGCTTGATGTGCCAAACTAATTGTCTCATTAAATTCTCGTCCTAACATTGCTAGTTCATCATTTCCTTCAATTTTTAGACGATGTTCAAAACCATCGCTTTTTATTTTTTGAATATTATTAGTAAATTGTTCTACCGTTTTTAAAAAACGCTTGCTAATTACAACTCCACAAATAATACTTGTGACTAATGCTACAACCAACAAAATTAGTAAAAGAACTATTACTACCCCTGCAATAGGAATCGCTAGATCTTCATCCATCGCATAGATACGACCGACAATCAGCAAATAATAAACCATATAAAGTACAAGAATTAAACTAAACAAAACAATTACACTCATAATAATTAATGATGTTGAGCTAATTAATTGAAATCGAAATGACTTTTTTTTCATCCCAAACGATACCCTACTCCACGAACTGTTTCGATTGGAATACCTTTCATTTTATTACGCAAATACCGAATATATACTTCAACAACATTAGTCGAAACATCACCATCATAACCCCAAACTTGATCAAGAATATCATTACGACTGACCACTTTACCACCATTTTTTACTAATAGAGCCAACAAATCAAATTCAGTTGTAGTTAAAGTTACTTCATGTTCTTGATAAAAAACCTGACGCTTATCAATAATCATTTTAACTTGACCATAAACATACTCATTAACTTTATTTTGCATATTTACTCGTCTTAATAAAGCATTAATTCTTGCCAACAATTCTTCCATTGCAAATGGTTTAGCTAAATAATCATCTGCTCCTACTTGCAAACCATTTACTTTATCCATTACTTCATCACGTGCTGTCAACATAATTACTGGTGTTTGTTTTTTTTCACGTAATTGGCGACATAGCTCTATTCCGTTTATCCTTGGCAACATCAAGTCTAAAAGTATTAATTCATAATCATTCTCTAATGATTTTTTTAATCCATCTTCACCATCAAAAGCCTGATCACATTGATAGCCGCTATGCGTTAATTCTAACTTTAATAAATTAGACATATTTTTTTCATCTTCTACTATTAGTATTGCCACTTTTATCACTCCTTATATTCATAACCGATAATTTCACTAGTTTTTGCACTAACTTTTACATCTATTACTTCTAAATTCTGGTCACGAATTGCAATTTCATATATTATTTCTAAGTTATCATATTCAATTTCAGAGGATATTATTGATCCAGGAAAATGATTTAAAGCGATCATGTGTGCTTCACTTTTAGAACAGTTAATATTGTTTAAAGTTGTATTCAAAATATATATTCCTGAAAAAACAATTAGAACTATTAACAAAACAGCTATAATAACTACTTGTTTTTTATACCTTAACAATTTTTCCATCTCATTTCCTCCTTTACATCTATATCATAACTTAATTTTAATTGTTTTTGCTTAAAAACACATAATAATTAAATGAGAATTTTCTCATAAACATACATCTTTTCTCTTTAATATCTTAATTTTATCACTTAATCACTAATACTATCAAACTAAACGATTTCTTCATTAAAAACTTGTCATATTTTGCAATATCTACTATAATTATTTCCATGAAAAAAATAAGATACTTTTTACCGATGATTATTTGGATGATTTTTATTTTTATAATGTCGAATACTAACGGTAACGACTCTTCATCACAAAGCAATTTTTTTGCTAATATAATTTTACAATTTATAAATATCGATAAAGAAACATTAACATTTCTAATCCGTAAAGTAGCTCATATGAGTGAATATGCTATCCTAGCGTTATTTACATATTACGCACTAATTAAAATTGCTTTTAATAAAAGAATTATATTCCAAATAACATTTTTAATTTCTTTTTTATATGCTTGTAGCGATGAATTTCACCAATTGTTTATTAGTGGCAGAAGTGGTCAATTCACTGATATTATAATTGATAGTACTGGCTGTTTAATAATGCTACTGTTTCTTTATTTATGGCAAAAAAAGAAAAATGAATCTAATGATTATTAGGTTCATTTTCTTTTTCACACTTTTCAACTTTATCTTTTAACTTTTCTAAAGCCTCTTTAATTACAGTCAAACTATCTTCATCACCCTTTTCTTTATCTTCAAAACACTCATTTAATACTGCCTGCCAGGCTGCATTTGATGATAAAATATCACCAATTACATTAAACCAGGCTCCTAATGCCGCTTGTTCATTTACTGAAAACTCATTAGTAAAAAAAAACCAAGAATAACAGCTATCCCTGTAAAACTCAACGAATCAATACTTGGAAGATACATGTCTTACCTCCTTATATTATTATACGCTTTTATAAAAATGCTATTAGGCACCCATAAAAAAAACAAAAAAAACATGAGCCCTAAAGAAACTCTCAAGCTCATGTCTTCATATTATTTAATTAGATATTTTTAAATTCCAAATAGTAAATCTACATATGTTGGAATTGGCCAATAGTCAGCATCTACTAATGTTTCAACTGTATCTACAGTTTCACGTAATTCATTCATTGCTTTAAATACATTATCACGCCATGCAACTGCTTGTTCAAATATTTCTACATCCATATTTTGAGCATCAGCAATATCTTTATCTAAAACATCGATTTGTTGTTTCATTGTTTTAATTAATCCTGCTAATTTATTTGCATCATCAACTAAGAAACCAACATCAATACCCGCTTCTTTTCCAGAAATAACTTCTGAAGATACTTTACTCAAATAATCACAAACTGCAGGATAGATTTGTGTTTTAGCCATCTTTAACGCTGTTAATCCTTCTACTTGGATTGTTTTAACATAGTTTTCAAGTAAAATTTCATAACGAGAACCTAATTCAACACGGCTATAAACACCTAAGCGATCAAGCATTTCTAAATTCTTTTCTTCTTTTAAACATTTTAAAGCATCTACAGTATTTTTATTATTTAATAAACCACGTCTAGCTGCTTCTTCTTCCCATTCAGCTGAATATCCATCACCATTAAAGATAATTCTTTTATGTTCAGAAATAAATTCTTTAACAACTTCGTCAAAAGTTTTTCCAGCTTCTAATTCATCTGCCATTTTTTCCATTTCATCAGCTAAAATAGCATTTAAAATAGTATTTGGCCCGGCAATTGATTGACTAGAACCAACTGCTCTAAATTCAAATTTATTTCCAGTAAATGCAAATGGTGAAGTACGGTTACGATCAGTATTATCTTTAGAGAATGTTGGAACAACTGATACCCCAGTTGCAAAACGTCCAGTATCAATTTTACTAATCTTTTTACCATCACAAATTTCTTCAATTAATGCATTTAAATCTTCTCCTAAAAACATTGAAATAATTGCTGGCGGTGCTTCATTAGCACCTAAACGATGATCATTACCAGCACTTGCAATACTCATTCTTAATAAATCAGCATATTCATCAACCGCTTTAATAGTACATGCAAGTGATGCAATAAATGGTTTATTTTCAACTGGATTACTACCTGGATCAAATAAATTAATACCAGTATTTGTCATAACAGACCAGTTATTATGTTTACCAGAACCATTTACACCAGCAAAAGGTTTTTCATGTAATAAACAACGTAAACCATGAGCCTTAGCAACATCCTGCATGATCTGCATTAACAAATGGTTGTTGTCACTAGTAATATTTACTTTTGTATATACACAAGCAACTTCGTGTTGAGCAGGAGCAACTTCATTGTGTTTAGTCTTTGATGGAATACCATATTTCCACAATTCACGATCCAAATCTTTCATGAAAGCAGCAACTTTACGTTTAAGACTTCCAAAATAGTGATCTTCTAATTCTTGACCTTTAGGTGCCATTGCACCAAATAAAGTTCTACCTGTTAATTTTAAGTCCATTCTTTCTTGATAATATTTATCTTCTACCAAGAAATATTCTTGTTCAGCACCAACAGAAGCTGATACTTTTGTTACTCCATCTACACCAATTAATGGTAATAAACGGCATGCCGCTTTAGATAAAGCATCACATGATCTAAGTAATGGTGTCTTTTTATCTAGTGCTTCACCTGTATATGAACAAAACAAAGTAGGAATATATAGTGTTCCATCTTTAACAAACGCAGGTGATGTACAATCCCATGCAGTATATCCACGAGCTTCAAATGTTGCTCTTAAGCCACCAGATGGGAATGATGAAGCATCAGGTTCACCTTTTCTTAAAGTTTTACCACTAAATTGTAAAACCGCTTTAGATCCTTCTGGTTCTAAAAATGCATCATGTTTTTCAGCTGTTAAACCTGTCATTGGCATAAACCAGTGTGAAAAATGAGTAGCTCCATGTTCCAATGCCCAAATCTTCATTGCGTTCGCAATTACTGTAGCACATTCTTTAGATAATTCTTCACCTTTATCTAAAGATTCATGAAAAGCTTTGTAAATAGATTTAGGAATACGTTCTTTCATTGTATCATCAGTGAAAGCTAAAATTCCGTAATCTTCTAATAACTTATTCATATCTTCCATTCTAAGTTCCCCCTTGTAGTTTACCAATACAACCATATATATATAATATATGCCTTGTATGCCGTTATTATACAGTTAGTTGTTTCTAGTGTCAACATTAAAATAATATTTTTTTATTATTCTGATAATATTTATTCATCAACAAAAAAAGTAATCATAGCGATTACTTTTTTATTATTATATTAACTTTTTGTTTCCTGCTTTCTAGCAGCTTGTGCTTCTTCCTTCAATCTTCTTTTACGTTTCTTTTCATATGAATGATGAGTTGCCGCATATTCTTTATTTTGAACATGAATACGTTTATTAACTCTAACAACTTCTTCAATAAATTTCATACGATCTCTAGGTGTAACAACAATTCTTTTTTTATTTCCTGTATAAATTTCTAAAGCACGAGGGCTAGTAATGATTTTAGTCATCTTTGGAACCGGATCACAAATTGTTTCACAAGTAAGAAGATTAATTTCTTTATCTTTGCCAAGACGACGATTAATAATTAAGTTTTTACGTTCTATTGTATATTTATAAGGACGAAATAAATTGAAATAAACTACTATCGCTATACCAAAAATAGCTACAATAATTGCGCTCATTAAATTACCAAAGATAAATTCTACAACCACATATATTATATAAAATATTTCAAAATATAAAATTGCCGGATTTAACGCCCGTTTAAATTCTATTTTTTTCATAATAACCTCTTTTCTAAAAATATTTACTATAATATTATATCGTACCTAAAACATTATAGCAATTATAAATTATCCCAAACCCATAACTTATAGCTGCTATATTATTAAATAAAAGAAAGACGGAAACTCCGTCTTTCCTTTCAAACATATTATTTTTATTCTGCAGCTTGTTTGTTTTGGAATCTTTCGTATGCAATTAAGAATGGTGCATAGATTACGATAGATACAACCAAAGCAATTGCTTGAGAAACTGCACCCATTACATTGGCACCTGTAGTTAAGAAACCATGTAAGATAGGTGGAGTTGTCCAAGGAGTATTGATAACTGCTTTTGGACAGAAGCCAATAACTGTTAAAATATAACCAACCATAATAGTTGCAATTGGAGCCAATACGAATGGAATACCTAAGATTGGGTTTAATACCATTGGGATACCAAATGTAACAGTTTCGTTAATGTTGAATAATGCTGGAACTAAAGAGATACCTGCGATTGTACGGTTATCTTCACGTTTACCGAATACTAAGATTGAGATAACTAAACCGATTGTAACCCCAGAACCACCGAATTCACCGAACATTTGTAACCAAGCCATTGCGAAAATTCCTAATTCATCGCTATAAGCATCGTTAGTTTTTGAGAAAGTTTCAATATTTTCAAGCATAATTGGAGTAAATAAAGCTTCTTTTACAGCTGATAACATGTTGTTACCATGGATACCAACTAACCAGAATAACATGATTAATACATAAATAACGATAATACCTGGAACTGTAGCACCAATTGAACCTAAAGGACCTTGAATATAAGTAGAGATCAAGTCATTTAAATATTGACCAGTTGCCATTTCAGCTAAACGACCGATAACAGCAATGATAATTAAAGTGATACATGCAGGAATTAATACTTCGAATGCACGAGCAACACCAGGTGGAACTGATTCAGGCATTTTTAATTTCAATTTATCAACTTTACGTAATGCACAGAAGATTTCAACTGAAACAACACCAATAATCATACCTGTAAATAGACCAGTTGCACCTAAAGCGTTTCCACTGATACCAGCGAAAGCATCTTTAGCACCTTCGATTGTATAACTATTTTGAGTTACTGCTAACCAGCAAGCAAGTCCTAATAAACCTGCGAAGTATCCAGTTTCACCATTTGATTCACCAATTTCTTGAGCGATACCAAAAGTGATACCAACTGTGATACATGAAATTGTAGCAAATTGAATTGCTGAGAATGCTGGGTTAATAAAATCAAGAGCCATGATTGGTTCCCAGAACATACCTAACCCAGAATCTGCGTTAACTAATACGTTGCACCATAATACCCCTATCGCACCGGCAATAGTTAAAGGCATGAAAGTTTGGAACGCATTTTTAATTGCAGATAAATACTTGTTTTGTCCACACCACGCACCAACACGTCCAAGGACATCTGCCATTTTGTCCATATATTTTTTCCTCCCTTAAAATATCTATTGACAATATAAGTATAAAATTTAATTGCCAAAAAGTCAATGCTTTTTGCAATTAAAAGTACCATACTTTTAAAAATAAAACCGGTATCGACTAAAAAAACATTGGTATATTGAGGGTTTTTAACCGTATATTTTTTTGAAAAAAAATTAAAAACGCTTACATAATGTAGCGTTTCACGTAGCAACTGTAACAGTTTGTAACTCAAAATCATTATAATGGAACCTTGAAAATGAATACTCGAAAATTACGCCAGTACTTAAGTACGCTATCTGTTCAACTTCAAAATACGGATCCGTTTCCTTTAGTCCTAAATATTGCTGTTCCAAAGGTGATGATAAATGCCCACGAACTTTTTTAT